>CALAJG010000332.1 GCA_937923375.1 uncultured Leucothrix sp. | reverse complement strand
CCACCGCTGCTGACCGTTTCAACATCACCGTGCAACAGGCCAACCGACAATAGTTCTGCTATGACCGACCCAACACCGCCAGCTGCATGGAACTGATTAATATCAGCCGGTCCATTGGGATAAACCTTAGCAATTAATGGCACCACTTCAGATAGATCGTTGAAGTCATCCCAATCAATTTGGATGCCCGCGGCACGAGCAATCGCCACTAAGTGAATTGTGTGATTAGTTGATCCACCGGTTGCCATCAAACCGATCATGCCATTGACGATAGAGCGTTCATCAATGACATTACTCAAAGGTCTATAATTACCTCGGGTTTTAGTCATATCGAGTAGCTGCTCAACCGCACGTGTCGTCAGCGCGTCACGCAAATCGCCGGATGGCATAACAAAGGCAGCACCCGGTACGTGTAATCCCATGATCTCCATCAACATTTGATTACTGTTGGCTGTTCCATAGAAAGTACAGGTACCTTCGCTGTGATACGCTGAAAGCTCTGATTCCAAAAGCTCTTCACGGTCGGCCTTACCCTCAGCGAAACGTTGACGAACCTTAGCTTTCTCACTGTTGGTAATACCGCTAGCCATAGGGCCGGAAGGAACAAAAATCGCCGGCAAGTGGCCAAAGCGCAGCGCACCGATCAATAAGCCCGGCACGATTTTGTCACAAATCCCTAAGTACATCGCACCATCAAACGTATTGTGCGACAGGGCTATGGCGGCACTCATCGCGATGAGATCACGACTAAACAAGGACAGCTCCATACCGGGCTCACCCTGCGTTACGCCATCACACATCGCTGGGGTTGCACCCGCCACCTGAGCCACTGCGCCAAACTCTCTAGCAGCATTTTTGATGAAATCGGGGTAGCGACCATAAGGTGCGTGAGCCGACAGCATATCGTTATATGAGGAAATAATTCCAAGGTTAGCCGGTCGCTCTTGGCGCAGCATGATCTTGTCGCCAGCGGGTGCAGCCGCCAGTCCATGAGCCAGATTAGTACAACCCAAACCATGTCGCCCAGTATGCTTGGTGGCATCAGCCATCCGTTTGAGGTAGCGATCTCTGGACTGCGCGCTGCGCTGCCGAATCCGATCCGTTACACTATCGACAACTGGGTTTAAAGTCGTCATTGTTAGCTCCCCTGATTAAGTTATATAATTTGTAGTTAAACTACATTATTGTTGCATTATAGGCTGAAATAGCTAATATTGAAACTCTATTGCGAGGCTTTGTGTAACTAAATTACTACCTCTCACAACCATTCAACGCAACGAGCGCTTATGACTATCTTGTCGCAAATCGAGTCCACCCTTCCTAACCTAAGTAAGGCCGAATCCAAAGTCGCTGCCTATATTCTGGAACACCCAAAGCAAACCATGAGTCGACATATCGGCGAGCTGTCTAAAGAAATTGGTGTTAGTGAACCCACCGTTATCCGTTTTTGTCGAACACTCGGCTTGGACGGCTACAAGTCTTTCAAATTGAGTCTTGCCCAGTCATTACCGCAAACGAGTGAACAGCTGCTAGTAGACATAACTCACAATGACTCGCCGCTGAAGATTGGCCAGAAAATCATTGATAGTGCCATTGCCAGCTTACAAGAGACCCGAAAAAACCTTGATAGCCCTCAGCTCGGCAAAGCGATAGAAGCTTTGCTAAGAGCAGAGCGTATCGAGTTTTATGGTCAGGGTGGCTCAGGGATTGTGGCGAGCGATGCGCAGCAGAAATTCTTTCGCTTAGGAACGCCGGTGGTTGCCTACAGCGACCCTTATATTCATTGCGTGTCAGCGACGTTATTAACGCCTGGCTGTGCCGTGGTTGCGGTTAGTCATTCTGGTAGCTCTACCGATTTATTGCATAGCGTTAAATTGGCTATGGAAAACGGTGCGACCACCATCGCCATTACGGCGAGGCAGTCAGTGTTGGCTGAGACGGCTGATATTGTTCTACCGATTGATGTGCAGGAGGACAGTACGCACTATGCCCCGATTAAATCACGAATGTCTCAATTGGCGTTACTGGATACGCTAGCGATAGCGATTGCAGTGGCGCGCGAGGATGAGCAGGACTTGACGGAAAGGTTATCGCGGTCTAACGATGCTTTGGCACATAAGCATAGCCAAAATCTTTCACAATAAAAGATTACGCAGAGAATCTCATTTCAGTTTACGCACCTTCCATCCAATCGGCTTCAGCTCCGACCCCGGCATTTCAGGATCTGGCCCCCAAATCGCCTGATATGTATCAATCGCCATGCCACGACTTTGCAAAATGTAAAACAAAACCAGAATAACACTCCACCAACAGCCCATGCCTATCCACATCCACATCGGCCCATTAGCAATCCACATACCGGTAATTACAGCAACCACAGAAGTACACAGCAATACATACCCAACGTACTTGTGATAATACTCAAAACACTTACGGCGCAGCGTCATATCGTAGTGATCGCCATGCAAGGAACCATCTGGTGCAGGTGCCGTTGGCCCGCCTTTACTACCTCTAAACCGTCCCGATAGCATATGGATGCAGCCGAACACCACAAGAAACCAACCGAGGTAAAAATGAGCATCAATATCCGGGGTTGACTCTGCTTTAAGCAGGATTAGCGCAAAGCCAATCAGCATTACCACACCACCGGTAATTTGGAAAATCAGGTGACTCTTCCACCAAAATTGATTATCCAATTCTCGCGGCCAGTCCTGATGCGCGGTAATCTTGAGAAAGCGCGCGACCAGCACGCCGATAGGAAAAAAGAAACTCCAGGCCAGCACCATTGCTCGACCATGCCAAGCCACCAGAAACGAAACATCGTGAATACGGTCAGGATCAATCGGTTGTAACAACCAATCAATCACCCTTTAACAGCTCCAGCCGTCATGCCGGTGATAATTTGCTTAGAGGCAAGGAAGGTGAAAATAATCGGTGGAATGGCCAGCAGCATACCCGTTGCCATAATCAC
>CALAJG010000331.1 GCA_937923375.1 uncultured Leucothrix sp. | reverse complement strand
TTAAAGGCAATAATACTTTGCCCCACATTGGGCACGCCGCCTTCATTATTTGAAAAAAGCGGTGCCTCATACGAGCAATTGCTGCCGGTAAGTACACCACCCATTAGGTCAACAATTAGCCCTAAACCAAAACCTTTAGGCCCGCCCACGGGAAGTTGCGCGCCTTTGAGCGCTTCAGCAGCGTCAGTGGTTGGATTGCCTTGAGAATCTATCGCATGACCTGGCTCGATAGGTGTACCTTCGCGGGCCGCCTGAACAATATTCACACGCGCAGTTGATGCTGTTGCCATATCCACAACCACAGGGCCTTCAGACTGACGAGGGGCTCCAAATGCAAACGGATTAGTTCCAAAAAACGGTACTTTACCACCATGTGCGGCCACCGCCTTTGGTGAATTAGCAAACATTAATGACACCAAACCATTTTCAGCGAGTCGGCGTACAAACCAACCCAAAACACCCGCAGAGTAGGAGTTATTGATTGCCATCATGCCAATGCCTTGCGCTTTGGTTAAGGTAACTAATGCGTCCTCAGCGTGTATATAAGCAGTATGACAAAAGCCGTGTTTCGCATCCACGATCACTGCCGATGCAGATTGCTTGACAACCTCAGGAACCGCATCGCCAATCACTTTTCCACAGCGCAGGTGATTTAGATACAGCGGTAAGTAGCCTAACCCAACGTTGCGAATTCCCTCCGCTTCTGCATCCATTACTTCTAAAGCAACGACCTCGGCCTGTTGTTCACTAGCACCACATTCGCGCAATCTTGTGTAACAAAGCGTTTTTATTTCTTGCAGCGTTAACTTACTCATTGTGTGCAAAACCTATACTAAAAAATAATAAAAAAGCAACTATTCTGTAACAATTTTAGCTAAAACTTGACAGAAAAAAACCAACCGATTCAATATTCCCACTGGTTATCCGGTTATATGAACATTAAAACGACCTGCATCGACTCACAAAAATAAACGGTGAAACTTATGTTTAATGCGAAGCGCTTTAGTATTTGAATGTAGGGAAATTTCAAATAGTTCACTGTACTAAATAAATGGCAGTAAGGCATGGAAACAATAATAAAAATTCTATTGCTAACTTCGGTTTTTCTACTTGCTTGTTACAGTGAAGAGCCTGAAAGTGGCATGTCTCCAGCTGGCAGCGCTACCAGTGCGTCGTCAGGGCTTAAGCGTGTCCGCTCACCTGAGATTCTAGAAGAACAGTTCAAAGCAGCATTAATAAAAGCTTACGCAACGTTCAATTCCTCCGCTCGCAGTGAGTTTTTTCCTGCCAGTGACGGTAATTCAAGTCTCGCATCACCAGTAGTTGCACACCATTCTTCAACAACCCTTCAGGAAAGCGGCGTCGATGAGAGCGATCGTTTGAAAAGCGATGCTGAGCATATTTATATCAGCTCAGTACTTACGCCGGCTATTAAAATTTTCAAAGCAGACAAAGCTAGCGCCCCACTAGTTGCTGAACTAGCCGTAAACACATCCAACGAAAATGCCTTGCTCTCTGGACTGTATATAAGGCCTGATGAAAAGCAACTGATTGCGATGGCTGGAGACGGAAGCTTTGGGGGAAACGGATCAGGCCTTTGGTTCTCGGGAGACTACTGGGATAGTAAAGTGACTGATCTGGTTACTATTGATATCAGCTCACCAACAGCCCCTGAACTGCAAAATAAGCTAAGTTTTGATGGGCAGTTAATCAACAGTCGTCGCATCGGGCCAACTTTGTATTTTGCCACACGCCACACGGCAACAATTCCGGGATTAATCGACTACCCTGAACACTATAATGACGCTATCAATAATCGGAGGCTCATCGCTGAAACGCCTCTGAATGATCTCTTGCCAAAGTACCACATTAATGGCGAGCATCGTCCCCTATTTAACGCAGAAAACTGCTATTACACCGGCCAAAAAGATGCAAAGTACGAGCAACTGAGCATCATTAGTTTGCTAGCGATTGACCTTGATGAAACCGAACTCACGCCAAGAGGTCAGTGTTTTATTGGTGATGCTGAAACAGTCTATGCCTCAGCAAATGCAATCTATTTAGCGACTACTCAATATCAATATAGCGATGAATTGAGTGAGTTGATTTATGAGGGCTCACCATCTACTGAGATTCATAAATTCTCTCTCGATGGCGCACAAACAAACTATGTTGGCTCAGCCAGTATTGAAGGGCACCTTGGTTGGCAGCCTAGTCAGAAATCATTTCGTATGAGTGAAGACAAGGGCATTTTAAGAGTACTTAGTTACGTCGGTGAATCTTCAAACAGTGTCGACTCACCTGCTCGATTGCATATCTTAGAAGAAAATGCATCAGAGGCTTCGCTTAAGTTACTGGCCACATTACCCAACGAAAAACGACCCACACCTCTAGGTAAAAAAGGAGAACAGATTTATGCTAGCCGGTTCATTGGCGAGCGTGGCTATTTAGTGACATTTCGGGCAACCGACCCCCTGTATATTTTGAATCTCTCAGATCCAACTGACCCACATATAATGAGTGCCTTGGAGGTCGACGGTTACTCTGACTTTCTAATGCCAGTGGGAGAAAACTTCCTTCTGGGAATCGGTAAAGACGCCATTGCACAAACCGATAAAGATGATGGGGCTTGGAATCAGGGCGTAAAGCTCTCAATGATTGATATAAGTGACCCCTATACTCCAACCGAAACGCAGAAAATTATTCTTGGGAAGCGGGGCACAGAAACAGCGGTGTCATCAACACACCATGCACTCACGACGCTCTTGAAAGGGGATACTCTGGAGATCAATCTACCGGTGAGCCTGCATGAAACTGAAGTTGAAAACTATGGCGGTGAAGCTCATCCCGGCGATTACTTCGGTTGGACCCGAGATGCTTTGCACCGCTATAGAGTGAATATCAGAAGTGGTGTTATTTCGACCTTGGACCCTATTGTCGCTAAGTTTAATAGCGTACCTGAAAACGCTCAATATTATTTCGACTCTGGCTGGAGGCACGATCGTTCAGTTATCATTGGTGAGGACACTTATTACCTGAAGCGTGATGAGTTTTTCACGTCAGCCACGGATTAGTTAATCTGGCTGACGCTTCACATTTGAAAATTCCTATGCAGCAAGCAGTTAATCACTCAATAGCCCGACTAAAAGCTGAGCATGGTTAGCCGCCTCAATGCCACGCTCAGTCAGGTAACCACCATCAGACTGATCTGTCAGACCTTTAGCGTGCAACCTTGCGGCGGCGGCAACTGCTTCCGGTGCGGCTTCACTTGCATGCACCTTAATCCCAATAGCAGTTGCTGACTCAAGGTTGAATTGATTTAAAAGCTTGATTTCCTGAAGTTGTTCTTCTGAACACATAGTAGATTCCTAATGAGGTTCGGTTGGGATAACCACATCATAACTAACATCCCCTTTCTATTCAGCCTCTATTTTATACAGAAACCACTTTAGTTAACGACTTACCCAACTCGCGCTGCGCCTCAGCGCTAAAATGAATTCCGTCAACCGGACTAGACTCTATAAATTCACCTGCATCAGCGAATTTACAGCCCAATTCTTTGGCTATTTCCGCAAATTGATCGGCGAACTGCTGTGACTTTGCCAAGCCATGCGCTCGGGTGTCTAAGCCATTCTCACCGACAACGATTGGGGGTGGCGCAACCAGTAATACTTGGGGTGCTTCTCCTTCAGGACCAGCGTCACTCGCTTGAATCATCTGCACTAAACGACCCGCTGATTTAGCAATCTCAAAGGCGGAAACACAGAAGCGGTCTTTTAAATCATTTGTGCCTAGCATGATGATAACGAGATCAAGCGGTTTGTGTGACAGCAAGCAAGGCTTGAGGAAACTCAGCCCACTCATCAAACCATCTACTGGATCATCCCAAACCGTGGTACGACCATTCATACCTTCTTCTACGATTTCGTATTCATCCCCTAAGATACTGCTCATTACGCAGGGCCAGCGAGTTTTAGTATCGTATCGCTCATCAGTTTCGGGGTCATACCCCCAAGTGTTGGAATCGCCAAAACACAGAATTCGTTTCATCTTCTACCCCTAAGAAATTGCCTTCAGTTCGGCTATAGTCACAGAGAACGCCTAATGTGTCATGAATATTTTAGTCGCTTAAGCTGGTAGCATTATCTGCTCTTTTCCCAAACGGATCCATGTCTTAATCGTACCGAGCGGCTGGCCAAGTTTTGCTGCCAACTCTGCATGTGAATAACCGTGATAGCATGACAGGATTAAACATTCTCGCTGAGGTTCTTTTAGCCCCTTCATCGCATTGATAACGCGTGATAAATCCGTCGTGACTGCATGCTCCCTTTCCGGTGAAGAACCATCAGATTCCAGGTTCTCGATATAATCTCCGCACTCGTCGTTATAGTGACGTACCTTAAGTGCACGTAATTTATCTCTAGCAGTATTGGTAGTGATGGTGCGCATCCATGTCATCGCGCTACTCTTGTTAGATTTGAAGGTCTCGGCCTTTTCCCAAATTTTCAAATATGAATCTTGCAAGATATCTTCAGCAAGCGCTTCGTTCTTGAGCATGCCCATCAAGACGCTAAATAATCTGGGTGACGTTGCGTCGTAAAGTGCTTTAAATGCGACCTGGTCTTTATCCGCGCTGCGAGTCAGTAAATCATTTAAGTCAGTCATCTCTCTCACCTTGCTTCGGGTTGTGAAGCTTCTGTTTCAGAACATGCTGAAACAATAGCGAGATGCTGTTTTTCATTCTTAAACTTTTTATAAACTTTCTGTTTAAAGTTTATATCTTTTGCTGATTGTCTAGGGATTATTAACCATTACTATAATAAAGACTTTAGCCTCTCTTGATTCCTTCAGCTGAGCTCCTCCGCTAAAGGTAGTTAACTGAATAGGCTTATTCCCAGCAAATGACTCATCCAAAAACGCATAGCAATATTCTGGATTAGTAAGTAAATATTTTTTCACGAGTTTATAAATTGTTTACAATTTGGAGAAACTTATGTGATTTGTGTTGCTTAAACTTTTATCCTGCCAAGACGGATAGAACGTATCGATTAACGTTCCGCTATAATTCGATGTGTAAACTGAAAACCCGCTCTGCCACAGGATTATTACATCATGAATCACATTGCCATTGTTGAAGACGACGCTTCGATCGCCGAGATGCTGTCATTCCACATGACCTCCCAAGGCTACCAAATCACCCACTTTGCAGATGGTGAGGAAGCGCGTAAGAACCTGATGGTGACTGATTATGATTTGGTTTTGCTGGATATAATGCTGCCTAATTGTAACGGCTTGGATATCTGCAAAGAACTCAGACAGCGTAGCCCAACAGTTCCTATCTTGATGCTAACCTCGCTCGACGGCGAAGCGGATCGGGTGATCGGCTTAGAGCTTGGTGCGGATGATTACCTAACCAAACCATTTAGCATGCGCGAATGCACGGCACGAGTGAAAGCCTTGTTACGTCGCTCACAGCTGACTGCACCCGTTGACTCCACCAACTCGAATGTTGAGGAAAAGCTGGATATCGCAGAGCTCTCCTTAGACTCTGGTAGCCGCGTTGTTACACTGGAAGGCCGCCCTATTGAGCTAACAGCGCGCGAATTTGATTTACTGTTTTATCTGGTGCAAAACCATGGCCGCGTTTATTCCCGTTCGCAACTGCTGGATGCAGTTTGGGGTTACAGTCACGACGGCTATGAGCACACTATCAATACCCACATCAACCGTCTGCGAAATAAACTAAAGCGCAGTACTAGTAGTGGCCCGGAATTTATTCAAACCGTTTGGGGGGTTGGTTATAAATTTGTTAATCCTGAACTGTCGGCTGAGTCATGATTAAAGGTCTTTATCGTCGGCTGTCTCTGGTGCTGCTTATCGTTTTCCTGATATTGGGTACCGTATTGTTTTGGGTGTATGATAACGCCACAAAGCAGCTACAACAAGAAACGGCTCAGAAACTTCATCTGAATTTAGCAACCTATCTGGTTAACGACATTGAGTTATATCCTGGTGATGAGTTGAATCGTGAAAATGTAAAAGAAGCGTTTAACAAAGTGATGCATCTCGACCCTGGCACCGAACTTTATGTCGTTAGCCCAACAGGGAAAGTGCTGGAATACAAAGCACCGCATGAGAAAATAATCAATCACAGCATTGACTTAACCCCTCTAAAGCAATTTCTTTCCAACGGTGAAAACTTCAAACTAACTCTAGGCACCGACCCTCGCTCTAAAAAACTTAAAGCCTTCTCTGCTGCAGAAATTTTTGACGACGACAATACGTTACTCGCTTATCTGTACATCATCATTCAGGGAGAGGTATACGACAACGCCGCCAGTTTGATCAATGCTAACCGAACGTGGTGGTTGAGCTTGAGTATAATTGGCGCGGCGCTGGCCTTTTTGTTGTTGACGACACTTCTTTTGTTCTACCAGCTCACGCGGCCATTGGTACGATTAAACAAAGAAGTCGGCGTTTTTGAGCGATCTGGATTTCAACAGCTAATCACCACACGTGATCCGTTGCCTTCACCGCTGTCAAAACGCAATGACGAATTACAACAGCTGCGCGGCTCGTTCTATCGAATGGCGCAGAAGATAGTCGGGCAGATCAGCTACCTAAAAAAACATGATCAAATGCGCCGGGAGTTTTTAGCACATGTCTCTCACGACTTACGCACCCCCCTTGCAGGAATGCGCGCATATTTAGAAACACTTCAGCTCAAAGGTGATGATTTGTCTGAAGCAGATCGTGACGACTTTTTAAAGAAAGCCCTGCTTACCAATCATAAACTTACTGGCATGATCGATGAGCTATTTGAACTAGCTCGGCTTGAGCACGGACAGGTTGAAATCAATCCGGAAATGATTCTGATTTCAGACCTACTGAGCGACACCTACGCCTCATTGAGCGGCCTAGCCAATAACAAAGGCATCCACCTTGATGTTGACATGGAGGATGAGACTATCGAAGTATTTGCAGACGTCGCGCGCTTGGACCGAGTACTGCAAAACCTCGTGGGCAATGCCATTTTGTATACGCCTACCGGTGGCACTGTGCTTATTCGCATCAAGCGAGCAGCACGACTTCAGGTGATGATTACTGTTGAAGACACCGGTCAGGGCATTGCAACTGAAGATTTACCGCATGTGCTGGAGCCTTATTTCAGATCCACCAATGGGCAGCAGGCTTATCATGAAGG
>CALAJG010000330.1 GCA_937923375.1 uncultured Leucothrix sp. | reverse complement strand
ACCCAGACGGCGAACTTTTAAGGTGTTGACATGGCATATGACGTAACATACAAACGCTTAGCGCTTTCAGCGCTGTTTGACCTGAAGGGAAGCAGCAAAGCCATTTGGAAACGCTCGGGAGAGTACCTACCATCACGGCCGGAAAAGCACAATAGCCGTAGCGTTGACGGCACCCGTCAGATCTGGTTCATCGGCCCCGATCACTGGATTTTGCGCGATGACCTAAGCCAGGAAGAGGCGCTGGAAACTGCCCTCAAACCGGCGGAAGCACCTTCAAATATCAGCATCGTTAAAATTTCCGATACGCTAGCATTCTATGAAATTGTGGGGGCAGATGCACATCAAATTATGGCAATCGCCTGTCCCATAGACTTACATCCCTTGGTTTTTGGCAACAACGATGTCAGTTATTCAGATGTGTTTGGTTTGCGCGCCATTATCATGCGCAGGGACGATGGCTTCGAATTCGCCGTTGAACAAAGCTTTGGCACAATGATCGAAGATTATCTGCAACGCGCCCTGCGTTAGCGTGTTCGGCTGGGCAATTACTTATAACAACACCTGTACCACCCCATCCTCAACCCGGCACTCAAAACATTTGATCGGTCGCACTGCGGGAGCTGACACAGCCACTCCGGTGCGAATATCAAAGCACCCCTGATGCAGCGGGCATTCAATAAGGTGCCCCTGAAAATAACCATCACACAACTCAGCACCGGCATGGCTACACAAAGCACTGCTCACATAAACCTCATCTCCATCATCACCAGTTTGATAAACCGCAAAGTGCCGTTTTCCTATTTGTGCCGAAGTTACCCAATCTTTTTCGAGAGCATCAAATGTAATCAAGTCCTGCCAGTGCTTTTCAGTTGGCATGCGATCACTCCTGTGTCGCTTGTTGCGGCATCTCATCACAGCGCGGCTGGCGGCCTGTCAGCTGAGCGAGAATTTCTTTGTGCGCTCCCCAATAGCCGCCCGGCTCAACATGTACGTGTTCTTTCAGCAATTCATGCAAGCGCGGCAGTGCGTGGTAAGGCACAGAGGATGCGTAATGATGCGCCGCATGGTAGTTCATATTCCAACCCAGGAAGCGCCAAGGAGCACTTACCAGTGTCGTGCGGGTATTATGTTTCATATCAGCAGTATGCGGTCGGCCAACATGTTCAGTCAGTCGGATATAACGCATCACCGGCTCGCCCAGCGCCATTGGTAGAAGCCAGAAATAAAGCAGAACCTCCCACACGCCTAGCACAACACAGAACGCCAGCAAAGCCGCATAACTTGCCAGCATTAAACGCGCATCACGATAAATTATGGATCGCTCAGTGACAGGAATGAAGCGTTTATCCTCATCGGTCAATTTGCCTAAACTATGCCGCAAGATACTGGCGATACGGCCATACCAATAAGGCAGCGCGGAGAGATACCAAAAATACCCCACCAGTGATTTAGGCAGAGGAATCAATTCTGGGTCTTTACCCCGTAAATGCGTGAAAGTGTGGTGATCACAGTGTTCATAGCGGAAGTGAAGGTTGGGCAGCAGAATAATCCAACCACATAGATTGCCTACCCACTCATTCAGGTAACGGGTTTTGAAGACGGTGTAATGCACACATTCATGCTGTAAGGCGAAGAGATGAACCAGCAACACGCCCTGAATAAACATCGCGGGCCCGATCAGAAAGTTATCCCGGGAAAGCCAGATCAGGCTACTACTGATAATGAGTAGGAGTGCCCATAATCCTAGTCGCTTTACTGGAGGCGCATCAGAGCGCTGCATGAGTTCACGTAGCTGCTGACGGGTAATGATACCTTCAGACAGTGCCTGGGTAATGGGGGTGATGATTTTTACGGTCATGGTGTGTCGTTATTTTCTTGGGTCCCTTTAGACTTTACTCTTCGTCCTCTTCATCTATCACCGTAATTGTCACATCTATAGAATTATTTCTGAGGTTTTCAGCTGCCCTCTGTAATTCTTCCATACCTTCCGTTGCACGACCTTTTATGACATTAAGAAACTCATCCTCACCGCCATCTTCAGCTTTGCCCAACAAGTCAGAATGCATACTCAAGACCTCCAGACCGGCATCATTAAATATCGCCATGCAATAAGAGAATACGCCCATTTTGTCAGCGCCGTGAACGTGAATCGACACATCGGGGAACTTATGGCAAAACTTAAATTCTTCCACAGTATCGACAACAAGACTAAGGTTGAACTTCTCTACAATAGGATCTAGATAACCGCGAAGTTCATTAGCTGTAGCTTCAGTATCAATAACCATCATAATGCCAAAATGATCGCCCAGCGTTTGCGTTGAAATAGCTACCAAATCGCAACCTTCCTGGGCGATGTCAGTGGATAAACGACGTACTATAGACAAAGATCGTCCAGTTCCTAAGACGCCTACCCGATAGGTATTATTCATTTTAAATCACTCCTAATTCGCAACATGTGTGATTGAGCAAACAGCTATTCTAACACTAAGCGTTAGCGTTTATAATTATAACTATTTATATCAAGCAAAATAATAGGTGCATGTGCAAATAACTAATCCACTTCTGGAGTCCGTGACCACCCTCAAAGGTGTGGGGCCAAAAATGGCGGAAAACTTACAGAAACTGGATATTCACTGCGTTCAAGACCTGTTGTTTCATTTGCCCAGCCAGTATCAGGATCGCACTAGAATCCAGCCAATATCTTCTCTGCAAGGCGGAAGAAACGTCCTTGTTGAGGGTGTGGTTGAACATACAGAGGTGGTATTTCGTGGCAGGCGCATGATGTTATCGCGAATCAGCGACGGTACCGGTCAACTGACACTGCGTTTTTTTTATTTTGGTGCGGCTCAGCAACGCGGTTTAAGTGAAGGGGTACGCATTCGCTGTTTTGGTGAGATACGCCAATCTATGCACCAGTTAGAAATGATTCATCCGGAGTACACGCTACTTAATCAAACCTATTCACTTCCCTTAGAAAAAACACTCACCTCAATTTACCCTGCCACTAAAGGCTTACAGCAGCGCAGCTTTCGAAGACTTATTGCTGAAGCGCTAAAACAGGTGGCTGGTTTGCCGGACTTTCTACCGCTAGCCGTACGCAATGCGCGCAAAATGCCTGAGTTATTGCCCGCAATCAAACAAATTCACCAACCGGATGCAGAAAGCAGCCAAGCCCTATTGAATGCATACCATCCGGCGATCAAGCGACTGGCTTTTGAAGAATTACTGGCGCATCAACTAAGTCTTCGGCAGTTTCGACTAGAGAGCCGAAAACTTGTGGGCATCAACATGCAAAGCAAGGGCGAACAGCTGGCAGCATTAAAAGCATCGCTACCGTTTTCTCTGACAAATGCACAAAACCGAGTCATCAAAGAAATTCAACAGGATCTGAGTCAAGCGATACCGATGTCTCGCTTGGTTCAAGGCGATGTAGGCTCAGGTAAAACCCTGGTAGCCGCAGCGGCCGCGTTGCATGCCATTGAAGCTGGTTTTCAAGTGGCTTTAATGGCACCCACTGAAATACTGGCCGAACAGCATCTTAAGTGTTTTCAGGACTGGCTAGAGCCTTTAGGGCTTAGCGTTGGAACG
Source organism: uncultured Leucothrix sp. (assembly GCA_937923375.1). Lineage (GTDB taxonomy): Bacteria > Pseudomonadota > Gammaproteobacteria > Thiotrichales > Thiotrichaceae > Leucothrix. The sequence goes on along the minus strand of CALAJG010000330.1, from coordinate 300 downwards.
TTATCAGGCAAACAAAAAGTCAAAGAACGCCGTGATCAGGGCGAACGCGCCGCCCTTGGCATGAGCCACATTGTCGTTGGAACCCATGCTTTGCTTCAGGATGATGTCGTCTTCTCGCGACTCGGCTTAGTGATTATCGATGAGCAACATCGATTTGGCGTCGGCCAACGACTGGCGCTTCGTGACAAAGGACGCCCTGAATTGGGCTACCCACATCAGTTAATTATGACGGCCACCCCTATTCCCAGAACCTTGGCAATGACGGCCTATGCCGATATGGACTATTCGGTGATTGATGAA
>CALAJG010000329.1 GCA_937923375.1 uncultured Leucothrix sp. | reverse complement strand
TCTCAAATGTGAGTAAGATGCCAGCAAGTTCTTATAAACCCAACCATCCTGATTACCAGTAATGCCTTTGCCCCGCTTGACGGTATAAGCAAACCGCCCCTGTCGATGTAAGGTATCTAAATTATCAAGTCCTGAGTAATGGAACTCATGGGCACCCACGACAGGAACCGACGTCTCGCCCGGCCATGGCATGGCTGCCGTCTCCTCTAACTTAACATATCCACGTCCCTGCGGTTTGTCATGCATAACAGCATTTGCGGGGATCACCCCTACCATTTCAGCTGACTGCTCTTTCCAAATAAGCTTTTTCGAAAGGTACATCAAGCCCCCGCATTCTGCATACGTCGGAAGTCCACCCTCTACCGCCTGCCGGATCGACTCACGCATCGCACTGTTTTGACTCAAGGCATCCATATGAGTTTCAGGAAAACCACCGCCAATGAATAAACCATCAATGCTGGGCAGCTCAGCGTCCTCAAGCGTATTAATTGAGACTAATTCAACACCGGCTAATTGCAGTGCATGTAAATCGCTTAAGTAATAAAAGCTGAATGCCCTGTCTTCGCAAATCCCGACCCGCACTTTGGTATTGGGTAAATCAGGTATTTCCATCGGCGGATAATCAGGTAACTCGCCTCCTTGCTTGGCAATCACAAGACAGGCTTTAAGATCAACCTGATCGGACACTTGTCGCGCAACCGCGCGGATAATCTTCGCAGACTGCTGGTTTTCATTACTCGGCATTAAACCAAGATGGCGCTCGGTCAATTCCAGATCCTTATGCCGATTGACCACACCCAGCACCGGAATATCCGTATAGGTTTCTGCCACACTTCTAAGCTTGGCCGCATGACGCTCACCACCGGCCATGTTAAAAATCACACCGGCAATATTTACGTCAGGATCAAACCGCTGGTAACCCAATAATAATGGCGCGACTCCCCGTGACACCCCGCGCGTATCGATCACCAATACCACCGGCGCTTTCAGTAGCTTCGCCATGCCCGCATTCGAATCGCTACCATCCATCGCCATACCATCATGAAGGCCTTTATTGCCTTCGATGATGGTGATATCGGCGCCTGTACGTCGCTGCTGAAACACCCGCAAAATCTCATCATGCCCCATGGTATTAAAGTCGAGATTGCAGGCACAACGCTGACTTGCCTGGGTTAACCAAAGCGGGTCGATGTAATCCGGCCCTTTTTTATAGGGCTGTACGCTTAAGCCTTGCTGCGCATAGGCCGCACACAAACCAATCGACAGCGTGGTCTTGCCTGAAGATTTATGCGCTGCTGACAGGTAAAGGCGCGACATTACGCGACCTTTCCAGCACTAAACAAAAAAGCCGACCCGTTTAAAATACTAAGGGGTCGGCTAAAAACACAACGAGAAGAGGTTGTGTTTGAGTTACTCATTGGCCAACTTCTCAGGCAACAGCCTTAATACTTTGGCAGCAATCAAAATGACAAATATCGAGAGGGCGACTCCGCCCACACCTAACGCTAATTCCGGCATTGATGCGGAATAAGTTGCAATCGAGCCGTCAGCGAAATTACTTTCGGTCGAAGCATTGGGGAACAAAACCACGGGGTATAATTGACCGCCGATGATAATCACATAGAGTTGACAGAGACCGCCAAAGATGGCCAACGCTGCCGCACCCAAAAACGCTCTCTGGTCATTCTGTAGCGCCGGTAACCAAATCAATAGCAATGGCAGCAAACTGCCCAGTAAAATTTGCCCCACCCAGAACAACCACGTAATTTTATCGCCACCGCTTAATATGTATGTCTCGACGCCGTGATGCTCAGTTGCATAGAGATTCGTGAGATGCCTGACCAGCTCAAAAAATAATACCAAAGCAATGAATAAAGCGAGTGTGTAGCGCAAACGATTTTGAATACTCTGGCTAAGCGCTCGCTTGCTGAACTTATAGAAAAACACTAAACCAAGAATGAAGCAGGCCGTGCCAAATACATAGGACGCTGCAATAAACAGTGGGGCTAATATTGCCGCATCGTAATATTGACGCGCCACCAAAAAGCCAAAGATTGACCCCGTTCCTGTCGTTAGAATGAAGCGCCAAATAAAGCCGACATAGCCCACCGGTTTATACAGCTTTTTCGCCCACCTCCCACGATCCATCATCGACCAAAGATAGATCGCCATAATCACCAGAAAACCATTGTATAACATAATATTCCAGGCAAAGATGGACTTAAAGTTGTAGTAGGTCATGGCGATTATCAGGCGATCAGCATGCCCTAAATCTAACACTAACACCGCTAAACCACCTAGCAGAAGCGCCATTGCCATTACTAAAGAGAGCCGTCCTAAGGGTCTATATTCCTGCTTATTAAACACCGTACCCAGCGAGCCGATATTGGCCGCGCCAGAAGCGGCGACAATCAAGAAAATAGCGAAGACATGTGGCATGCCCCACACCACTTGGTTATTCATGCCCGTAACGAAATGGCCGTGGTGTTCGACGTAGAAAAAAGCAATGGCAGCAGTCAATATAAATAACCCAACGACACCTAGCAGACCATAGAAAGCCTTGTCAGCTATCTGCCATTCGGTAAACACCAGCTTGCTGTTTCGGCTAGCGCGGATTTGTTCAGGACTTAATGATTGATCGGTTACTGACATATCAAATACCCCAATACCTAACGCCAGTGTTTAAGCCAAGATCTGCACGAATTTGCTGTCCACCGTATTTTTTCATCGCTTTGCTAATGGTACTGTCAGGATCATTTAGATCGCCAAATACCGCCGCTTTAGGCGGAGCAGCTTCGATACAAGCGGGCTGCTCACCCATATCAATACGGTGAACACAGAGCGTGCAAGACTCAACCGTACCAATACCGCGAGGAGAGTGCGGCTGTTGGTTTTCCAAATGTTCATGAACAAAACTACGCGCCTTATAAGGGCAAGCCATCATGCAGTACCGACAGCCGATGCAGATATGTTTATCGACTAATACAATGCCATCAGCACGCTTAAACGATGCGCCAGTGGGACACACATCCACACAGGGTGCCGTTTCGCAATGCTGACACATGACCGGCAATGAGGTTTCATGCTTCGTTAGCTTGTCTTTGAAGGTGACCTTCCTCACCCATTGCGATTGCTGTGCGGGCGATGCATTCGGATCATTGCCCCAGCCGTGTTCTTTCTTGCACGCTGCGACCATGCCGTCGCCGCCGTCGGTAAGTTTGTTAGTGTCGATCAACATACCCCAGCGGACTTTATTGGTGACTGCTTCATCGTCTGGTTTAGCCTGTACTTCTCGCAGAATAACGCCTGGGGCTAAGGTAACGGCGGCTGCCGTCATTCCAAGTCCACCGAGGAACTGACGTCGATAACTGTCGAAAAGGTTACTCATTTCGCCACCTCCGCTGTTTGCAGCGCAGGCCTGTCTGCATGACATTGGAAGCAGTCCAATTTCACCGCCACTTCAATATGACAAGTCGCACAAAAGTGTTCAGCATCCGTATGCCTAACCACTTTTTGCGCAGTTGGCATAGGTACATGGCAGTCGATGCACGCATTCAGACTGTGCTTAGCCGTCCGTATACCCCGGTACATTGTTTCATCACGCTTATGGGCCAGCAGATGCATATGGTTGGTACGCATTTCGGCGATGTGCAGCTTGGTTTCCTGCTCAGTTTCAAACACTTTAATCGCCGCCATGAGCTCCGGTGGGTTGCTATCACAACCGGCCATAATCACCGCCATAAATACGGCTGCAAGACTGCGAGCGAGGAAAACGGGCATGCGATTAACCACCTAGACCCATTTCGATATAACCCGTTGGGCACACATCGGCACATATGTGGCAACCTATGCACTTGTCATAGTCTGTATCTACATAGCGACCCATGGTTGATTGGTCTTTCTTTACGCGGAACACCGCATCCTGTGGGCAGTAAATCACGCAGTTATCACATTCAAAACACATGCCACAGCTCATGCAGCGCTCTGCCTCAGCAACCACCTCTTCCTCAGCCAAGGCATTGACACGCTCCATAAAGTGACCAATCACTTCTGAAGATGATGGCACTTCTTCA
>CALAJG010000328.1 GCA_937923375.1 uncultured Leucothrix sp. | reverse complement strand
CGTTTCAGGTCATCCTGAACCACGGCAAGCTTCTGATCTGATAGCCGCTTTTTGCTGCGGCAGTTCATGGGGCAGGTGCTGCGTAGATTCACAAAGCCACTGTGCATTTCGGCTGCTGCACTGCGGGCTAGAGAACGAAGTTCTGGGTCTGATGGCCATAAATCACGGTCAGGAAATTGCTCGGCTAATTTTTCTAGAATGGCCAGACTGTCCCAGATAGGCTGGTCATTGTCGACTAGCACCGGAACCTGAGGTGGAATCTGATAGCGCGCTCCCAGTTTGTCTAAACTGTCATCGTGATAGAACGGCAGAATCGTCTCTTCAAACGGAATCCCTGCAACTTTCATAGCGATCCACGGGCGTAACGACCATGAGGAGTAGTTTTTGTAAGCGATGTATAAGTGCATTGGTTTGTCTCTGTTCACGTTGATGATAACGGTTGGTTTCAAGGTCTATTTTATTGCCTTAGCCAATATTTGTCATGGCGGTTAGCTATTGCTCAAATAGCCCGCTTATCCTCGACTCCGTTCCACTCAGTACATATTCACTAATAAGAAGTTCCCTTAGGAGAAACAATGCAGCTTATATCCCAAGCTGTCAATTGATCTGATTTCGCTTGGGCAAGAATAACTGAGTGAATGGAATCATTATGAAAAATAAACAGAAACTACTAAGGGCCATAACCCTGGTGCCTTTGTTGATGTCAGCAGAGGTGTTCGCTGACTTCTCAGACACGGGACGTTGGAGCCGCGTCATCAATCTGGACTTGGTGCCTGTCGCAGTTGCTAACTTACCCGATGGCAAAGTGCTTGCGTGGTCTGCAAAAGATAAACTGGCATTTGGTGGAACGACTGGTAGGACTTGGACCACCGTATTTGACCCACAAAATGAGACCTATTCGTCAACACTTGTTTCTGAAACTCAGCATGACATGTTCTGTCCTGGTATCAGTAACTTAGCCGATGGCCGAATTATGGCGACAGGTGGTTCGGGTAACAACAAAGCTAGTATTTATAATCCTGCTAGCGGCACATGGACAGCTGCTGCGCCAATGAATACGCCACGTGGCTATCAAGGTCAGCTAACCATGGGAGATGGCTCTGCCTTCACTGTAGGTGGTTCTTGGTCGGGCGGCTTAGGTAATAAAAATGCTGAGGTATGGACGCCCCGTTCCGGTTGGGTACCGTTTCCTTTAATTACATCTAACGCTACTGTGCGTGATGGTTCCCGAGAAGAGCCGCGTGGTGTGTACCGTGATGACAATCACGCTTGGCTATGGGCAGCGCCAAATGGCAAGGTTTTCCACGCTGGACCTAGTAGCAATATGCACTGGATAGACGTCAAAGGACTAGGCGGAGTAACCAGTGCCGGTTCGCGTGGAACTGATCCGTATTCTATGAACGGAACGACCGTTATGTATGATACGGGCCGAATTCTGAAAGTAGGTGGCGCAAGAGCTTACGATACGTTAGATGGCTCGGGTCGGGTGCAAACAATTGATATCCGCACCAATAATGCTGTAGTTACCGAAAGAGCTAGCCTGAGATTTCCAAGAACGCTGCATCATTCTGTTGTGTTGCCGACAGGTGAAGTGTTTGTTGTTGGTGGGATGAAAACGACCAAATTATTTAAAGATGATGACGCGCGCCTAACACCGGAACTTTGGAATCCTGCTAACAATACCTGGACGTCAATGGCACCGATGGTCACGCCGCGTACCTATCACAGTACTGCTATTCTCATGAACGATGCACGTGTATTCGTTGGTGGTGGAGGTCTGTGTAATAACTGTTCTACCAATCACCCGGATGTGGAGTTGTACTCGCCACCTTATCTGTTTGTGAATGGAACCAATAACTTGGCTACACGCCCTGTGATTAACTCTGCCCCTGGTACAGCAAACTATGGCGCTAATGTGAATATTCGTACGAATTCAGCGATCACAAAGTTTGCATTGGTTCGTTCAAGCTCGTCGACTCACAGTGTTAACAATGAACAGCGTAGAATTCCGGTAACCTTTACCGGCTCAAACAATAACTACAACGTTAGAATGCCAGCACGTAACAATGCGCCTCCAGGTAATTACATGCTGTTTGCGATGAACTCAGCGGGTACGCCGAGCGTGGCGAAAGTAATTCGTTTGGGTAATGAAAACGTTGTTCAGGAGCTTGCCAATGGTGATTATTGGATGGCTTCTCCAACGAGTGGACAACGACTAACAGCACCTTCCTGGAATGGCTTCAAATCCAGAATGCTTGATGCAAATGTTTATAACGACCAAAAATGGCGCGTTAGATATCTGGGGGGGCGTGTTTATACTATCCAAAACGTGGGTACCGGACGTTACATGGAAGTACAAAACTCATCTTGTAGTAACCTGGCGGCAATCTCAGGTTCAACTTCTGCGAATGCCAATAACCAACGTTGGGTCATCAGCAAAACAGGCGCTAACTATCAGTTCCGTCCAGTCAACTGTATTACCAAAGGATTGGATCGTGAGCAGGATCGGAATAATGCTAACGGTATCATCTTTAACTTTATTCCGAATCATGCACCGCAGTTGTGGAAGTTAAATACTGTCAACTCTGGTAATGCGCCTGTTGGAAACCCGGATACGGTTAATGTTGCACAAAACACCTCGATTACTATTGATCCTCTTGCCAACGATACGGGTACCGGGCTAGTTCTCAATGCGCCAAATCCATGGTCGCAAAAAGGTGGAACCGTAGCGCTGGTTAGCAACAAGCTGGTTTACAAATCTAAATCGACCTTTACGGGTACCGATAAAATTTGGTACACACTAAAAGATTCTCAAGGGCGTCTTAGTAATAGTGTGATCACAATTACTGTTACCGGCGGCGGCAACAATGGTGGCTACCCCACAGCCTCTCCAGACAATGTGAGTGCAACTACTGGTGTTAGCATAACAATCGATGCGCTTGCTAACGACAGTGGTAACGGACTTGTGTTAAATGCGCCAAATGTGTGGTCTTGGAAAGGGGGGAACGTCTCGTTATCCAACAACAAGATTGTGTATAAGTCTAAAGCTGGATTTACTGGAACAGACAAGATCTGGTATACCTTTAAAGACAATCAGAATCGCAGCAACAGTGGCACGATTACGATTACTGTAACCGGCGGCGGCACGGGTGACTTTTTCCCGATTGCCAATTCTGATAACTACACAACGCCACGCAACACCGCTAAAACGTTAAATATTTTGGCCAATGACTCTTCTAGCAGCAGTAAAGCGATAGATACCTTATACGCTTACTCTGCTAAAGGAGGCACAACCACTAAAACCAATGGGCAGGTCCGCTATACACCCAAGACAGGCTTTACGGGTGAAGATAACTTTTGGTACGTGATGATTGATGGACAAGGCCGTAAGAATAGTGCTCAGGTGAAAATAAATGTAACGCCTTAATAATTTTCGCTAACCATAGGCTTTGAAACCCTGACATATATATTATGTCAGGGTTTTTTTATACAAAGGGAAAATTAAAATAAGCAATGCTCTAATGTTATGGTTGGTTAAAGGTGGTTGTTCTTTGCGTATATTAGTTTGAATACTAAGCAGATTTAAGATAATCTATGTGCTAATTTAATACATCTGATGTATTAAACTCCCCCCGAGTTGGGCCAACGGACTGAAAAATTGAAGGAAAATATGAAAACTAAGGCAATTTTAACCATAGGTTTTACATCTCTTATGCTTGCTGCGTGTTCATCGATGGACACCCAAAATACAGCTAAAGTAAAGCCAGCTAAGGCAGCTGAAGTACAGCACACTCATCCTGAGAACTGCAGGTATTTCGCAGTGACTCACACTCACGGCGAAGAATTAGGTGGTATGACAGGTTCTGACCACGATCATGGCAGAGGCTGCAAGTAATCTAAGTATGTAGTGGCTGAGGAATCGGCTCCAAGCCGATTTCTCAGTGATTTACTGCCCAAATCTTTACCCCACCGCTAGAATAATTATGCGGCCACTCTCTTTTTACTGCCTTGCGCTCACCAATCATGTTAGTCCAACGCATTACATGTTGGTAAGAATGAGCATCTAAAAACTTCGCCGATCCTGCATAGACTTCATTTAGTGCCACGCGTCCGTACCAGGAACAAATGGCAACATCAGCAATCGGATAGCCACTATCACACATATATTCATGTGTAGCTAGATGGCGGCCCAATACATCAAACTGACGATAGTTACTAAAACTTGACAGCGTAGTGTGCTCCTGTGCATTATAACTGCTATATAGCAGGCTGGTCGGCCTGATTCATTTAGCTTAGGTGGATATATGGTTTCTAGAAAACTAGTAGGGGTCGTTCTTCGATACATTTTCTTCGGTATTGGGTTGTGGGTTACATTTGCTGCGCCTGTAATGGCAGGTTGGCAATTGGAGTGGATTGATGATTTTGATGGCAGTCGAGTTAACAAAGACAACTGGACGTCACAAATTCAGGCTAACTACAACAATGAGATCCAGTGTTACACCGACGATGACACGTCTGCCAATAAAAACTATGATGTTTCTGGTGGCACGCTGAAAATCATTTCGAGGCGACAAAGCAACAATTGTGCAGGTTTGAATGGTGCTTTGAAGTCGTGGACATCTGGTAGGCTAAACAGCAAGGATAAGAAAGAATTCTTATACGGTCGTATCGAATCCAGAATTCGGTTTAACAGCTTGAAGAGCGGAACGTGGCCTGCTTTTTGGATGCTTGAAAACAGAATCAACGAACATCCTATTGCCAATGACGGTGATAACGTCGGCTGGCCCAATCCCGGTGCAGGTGAGATAGATGTGTGGGAGTGGTATGCCGGACAGCCTCATACCTACATAACCAATTTCTTTAATGCGGGTGGTTGCGGTAGCGAAGTTCGGTTTAACTATCCCAATGGATCGGCGGATGTTCTTGAATGGCATACCTATGCAATGGAGTGGGATCAAAACGCGATTAAGTTTTATATGGATGACATGCTGGTTGCCACCCAGAATGTCTCTGGCTGCGCTCAATACAAGGAGCCCATGTTTGTGCTGCTTAACGTTGCGATGGGGGGAACGTTGGGCGGTGCGATTGATTCAACACTACACTCAGCGACAATGGAGGTTGACTATGTTGCTCACTGTTCAGCTACGAATGCTAATAACTTAACCCGTTGTAACCCAAGTTCACCACCTACGGAAACTGACGATGGCCCGGTGATTACATCAACGCCGGTTACATCGATAATTAGTGGAAATGCTTACAACTACACCTTAACGGCAACGGATTCTGAAGCGTTAACTATGGCAGCCTCTGTTTTGCCAAATTGGTTAACTTTTGACAGTAGTACCGGGAATCTGAGTGGAACGCCATCAGCGAGTGATGCTGGTTTACATCAAGTGACTTTAAGCGTTAACAATGGAACGGAAACAACTGATCAGTCATTTACGATAAATGTGTTTGTAACAGGTTCTACTAATTCTGATTCAGGCGGTGGCGGAAGTTTAGACTGGTTGTTGACCATGTTAATCGGCAGTTTGTTGATAGTTAGATCAACAGTCCTAAAAAATACTAAAGACAGACTTTAGGTTTGTTGCAAACGTGTAATTTCTACCTCTAGCGGACTTTCTGCTAGAGGTAGGGCTAGTAGTGGCCAGTTAGATATTAAACGACCTGAACGTGCACAATTCTATTAAATTCAGCGTGTTGACTGCTAATCTGTAGCTGGTTTTCTGCTAGATTTGTCAGTACAGGTAGATCCATGTCTTTGTCTAGCTCAATACCAATCGCCTTTACATCAAAGGTTAAACGCTGCTCAGGAGACATGACGATCATGCCATTAACGGCTTCAGCATCATCCTGATTAACAGTTACTACCAACATGCCATTAGCTTGATGGAGAGAAATAGGCTGTCGCGCGTCGAGCATTTGTAGCTTGCCGCTTTGATTAATTAACGTCACTTTCTCTCTGTCAAACAAAGTTTCCTGGATGATTTGAATGCCGCTGTCTCCGAGAATCCTGTCACCAAGCGTGCTGTTGCCAGTAACAGCATCGACAGCTCCTGTGCTTTTGCCCGCAAGCGCCAGGCTCGATAAACCACCGATAGATAACGCAGAGATGGAGGCCGCACCTTTTAAAAAGCTGCGTCGAGATAGGGTGAAATTTTTTTGATTAGACATGTGTATTCCTCTGTGTCCTGAATCTATGCTCTGATATGAGCTTATTGTTGTGCGGCTGTTAGGCAACTTTCGTATCATAAGTCGCAATTGGCACCATGTTATCTAAGGTGCTGTATTCATTGGTGATTACGATCTCACCTCCCGTTTCTATTAACATTGGCGCTAATTCAGCATCCACTGCGAATGAACGACTCTCTCCAGAGGCAAGCGTGATCGCTCCTGAAGCACTGAGCTCACTGTAACCTTGCTCAGGCGCCTTATTAATTTTTACCACGATCCAGCCATTAACCTTCTCAAGGCTCACTGGCTGCGAAGCATCAAGCGCAACTGATTTGGCACTTTGGTTAAATAAAGTAACCCTAGATGTATCGGATCCACCGATTATGTATTGCTTAGTGTTGGTTGATTCGCCGAATGCCAGGCTCGACAAGCCGCTAACTGATAATGCTGATGTGTATGCTGCACCTTTTAAAAAACTGCGGCGAGATAGTGCATTGGTTTGTCTAGACATAAATCCTTACTCCTGATGATAGGTCTATCACGCTATTGTTTGAGATAAAATAGGGAATTTAAAACGTTTGAACAATAGTTGTTATAACAAGTTTATGCCAAATCAATGGCAACGTAAAGCCTAACGTAGGAATTTCTCAGGATAGCAAATACCAAATAGCAAATGCGACCTTTTACACGACCTGTAGTACCATAATTTCAACATATCCAAGTCAAACTATAAGTGATTGCATTCCATGGAAGAGAAAACGATGAGCGAAAGTGAATGGGAGTTACGGTGTGATTTGGCGGCGTGCTATCACTTGTTTGTAAAATACGGCTGGACGGACCTGATCTTCACCCACCTGAGTGCGCGGGTGCAAGATGAGCCGGAGAATTATCTGATCAACCCCTACGGCCTACTGTTTGATGAGATAACTGCTTCTAACCTGATCAAGGTAAATTTTGCAGGTGAAGTAGTCGCTGGAGATTATCCATACAACGAAGCGGGACACGCGATTCACAGTGCGGTATTGAAAGCCCGACCCGATATCAACGTTGTGCTTCACAGCCATACCCGCGCTGGGGCAGCGGTGTCGTGTATGAGCGATGGTCTATTACCGCTAAGTCAACAAGCCAATGAAATCATGGGGATGGTTTGCTATCACGAATATGACTACGCACCTGATAATGATGATGAGTGCCTGCGGCTGGGAAATGACATGGCTGACAAATGGTTGATGATCATGCATAACCATGGTTTGTTGGCGGCTGGGCGCACGGTTGCTGAGGCGTTTTATAACCTATACATATTGGAAAATGCCTGCAAGGTTCAGGTTGATGTCTTGACCTCAGGTGCTAGTTATCGGATACCGAGTGATTCTGCTCGTGCGGCCATTGGTGCTTGTGGAGCAATGCCGGAGGCTGGGCCAGCGCCGTTCGTGGATATTACTTGGCGAGCAGTTTTACGTTCTTTAGAGCGTGATGGAGTGCAGTGGAGGGTAGGACCGATCTAACTTTACATATTTGTATAACTGAAGACAGGGTGAGTTATAGCTAGTTTCATAGAATGGCTATCACCAAATGGTCTTTGTAAACACAAATAGGTAATAGAAATGAAAACGAAACGTCAGCTCAGCTACATGGTAGCTGCAAGTGTACTAGTCCTTTCAGCAGTGGGCTCGCAGGTTCTACACGCCAACAATAACCCTTCCGGTCCGGTGACAGAAAACCTGGCTGAAGCGAATATCAATGATGGTTTTTCCACGCTAGTCACGACTACACGCCCAGCGGTGGTGAGCATCATCGTTAAAGGTCGGCAGAGGCCGATGATGAAGTCGTCATTTAATAGTGGACAACAACCACCGAATGTTCAGCAGTTTTTTAAGCACTTCTTTGGTGAAGACTATTCAATGAAGCAGGGTCGACCATCACCGGAAAGGCAACACGATGCCAGAGCGGTTGGGTCAGGATTTATTATCGATAAGTCGGGTTTAGTGGTCACCAATTATCACGTGGTTGAGGATGCATCAGCAATAGAGATTGTCCTGAGTGATGGTTCAAAGGTAGCCGCTACCTTGCAGGGAGCTGATCCTAAAACGGATCTTGCGCTATTAAGAATAAGTGAAGGCAAAAACTACCCCTATGTAAAATTTGGCGATTCAAAAGCGGCCGACGTAGGTGACTGGGTTGTTGCTATGGGTAACCCTTTTGGCTTGGGCGGAACCACAACCAAGGGGATTATTTCAGCCCGGGGACGCTCAATTGGCTCTGGGCCTCTGGATGATTTTATTCAAATCGATGCACCGATTAATCGTGGTAATTCTGGGGGGCCGCTGTTCAATATGAAGGGCGAGGTGATTGGTGTGAATAGTGCGATTTATTCACCGAATGGCGGCAGTGTTGGTATTGGTTTTGCCATTCCATCCAGTATGGCCGAGCATGTTATCGAGCAAATCAAAGATACCGGATCAGTACAGCGCGGCTTTATGGGTGTCAATATTCAAACGGTTGACGAGCAAATCGCTGCTAGTTTAGGCTTGGAAAATGCTAAGGGTGCGCTGGTGACTCAGGTGTCAGAAAACAGCCCAGCTGAAGCAGCAAAAATCCAGTCGGGTGATGTAATACTGGCCTTTGATGGCAAGCCAGTCGATAAAATGCGTGACTTACCTAAGCTGGTTGCCAAAGCAGGGATTGGCGAGACGGTTGACGTCAAAATTTGGCGCGGCGAAGCCGAGAAGGTCTTGAAAATAACTGTTGGTAAAGGGGCTCAAAGCGTTATTTCATCTTCGACAGGTGGTGTGCCTAAGACAGAAAAGCTAGGCCTTAAGCTGAGCAAACTAGAAGATAAAACACAGCAAGGCGTTTTAGTTTCTGAAATCAAAGCGGGAAGTGTTGCTTCAAATCAAGGGATTACCACCGGAGAAATCATCAAAAAGGCAGGGAATCGCGAGGTAACTGATCCGTCGGATATCGACCTTGCCATCGCCGATGCAAGTAACAAGAAGCGTAGTTCTGTGCTGTTATTAATGCAGAAAGGTGATCAATCGCGTTACGTGGCATTGCCAATTGAGTTACTTAAAGGATAGTACATGTCCGCCTTCCCGGTTGGCTGTGACTCTCTCTCGACCTCTACACGCAGCCAATCGGGCCTTTTAGCCTCTTTACAACAATCAACAAAGGTATTGGATTTTTAACGGTAACAACGCTACCCTGAAATTATGTTGTAGCAATGGATTGATCAATGAAATTACTGCTTTGTGAAGACGATCAAACAACGCTGGAATTTATCCTCAAAGGCCTGACAGAAATTGGTCATACCGTAGAAACAGTCACAGACGGGCGTGAGGCTTTGAGCCACTGTTTGTATAGCCAATATGATGTAATTATTCTGGATCGCATGCTGCCCGGCATGGATGGCTTATCAGTGCTTAAGTCCTTACGTGCCACAAATAATACCACTCCGGTTATTTTCCTAACTGCAATGGCCGATGTAGAAGATCGTGTTGAAGGCTTACTGGCAGGCGGTGATGATTATCTGGTTAAGCCATTTCAGTTTTCGGAGTTAATGGCACGCATTACCGCCTTGTCTCGCAGGCCGCCAACGGCAGAAGAATCGCATTTTCTACAGGTTCACGACCTTCAATTAGATTTACTCTCGCGGGTAGCTAGCCGCGCTGAGCAGCCTATTGCATTGTTACCTAAAGAGTTCTCGCTATTGGAATTGTTGATGCGAAACCAGTCTAGAATTGTCACTAAAACCATGATATTGGAGCAAGTTTGGGGGTTTAATTTTAATCCCAAAACAACTGTCGTTGAAACCCATATCAGCCGCTTACGTTCGAAGATTGATAGACCATTCGATGTAGCGCTACTGCACACCTGCAGAAACTCAGGGTATTCGATTCGTGCCCCGCATTAAGATTCTAGGCGGAACCGGGTTTAGATCGGCGTTGTATGCGTCTCTGGCCTTCGCTCTGGCCACGCTATGCCTAAGTGTTTTTGTTTATCACGAGGTGAAAGACAGTCTTTATGGAGAGCTGCAAAATCAGATTCAAAAGGACGTTTATTTACTACAAAAAACCTATCGGGAAAATGGGCACAGTGCGCTCATCAAGCACGTTCAGACGGTCGAGAATCAACAGATGCGCACCCCCAAGCTGATAGGCTTATTTGATGAAGATCAGTCAAAGCTTGGTGGTAATGTCGAGCAAATGCCCGAGTTTAACGGGTGGAGCCATACTAGCCACACTGTTTCTTTTAATACTGGTGGCAGCCCCTATTACGCATTTTCAACCACGATTGGCAGAGCCAAAATGGTGGTCGGACAACCACTAGGTCTGATTGCGCCGACATTGAAATCGCTTTTCTGGCTGCTGATTTTGGCCAGTGCGTTGGCGATTATTACGGCATTAAGCATTGGCTACTGGGCGAGTCGAAGAGATTCCATCAAATTAAAAGGGATTGTTGATACCTTGCATGCGGTTTCTAATGGCGATATTACCGCACGTATTGCGTTGGCTGGAACCGACGACCAAATTAACCAGGTTTCACGTCAGATTAACCATAACTTGGATCGCCTATCCTCGTTAATGGATAACACCCGACATACTGCAACAGCGATTGCCCACGACCTGCGAACACCTATTAACCGTGCCTCATTAATGCTTCAGGAGGCTAGACAGTCTGTTAATAAGCAAGCTATTGACAGCGAATCGATGATAGAACTGGCCGAGAATGAGCTAGCCAATGTGAGCGACATTTTTGATACGATACTAAGGATATCCCAGGTTAGTATATCTGAGGACACTAAAAGCTTTGAGCTTTTATCGTTGCCTGAAATAGCGGAAGAAATGGTGCAAACCTACCAACCCGTTGCTGCTGAACGCAATATTATATTGATGTTTGTGGTTGATCAATCTGTTGAGTACAAGCTGCATGGTGATAAAAATATGCTAAGGCAGGCCCTGGTTAACTTGATTGAAAATGCTATAACTTATTGCCCCGAGGGTGCTGATATCGCGGTAAAGGTCTTTAATAATGAGGAGCAACTGCTTTCTCTCGACGTTTCTGATAATGGCCCCGGGCTAACGGAAGAGGGTTTGGAGAGGGCACTGGAGCTTTTCTATCGAGAGAATGCCAGCCGCGAGTCGCCAGGCAATGGGCTTGGCTTAGCGTTAGTAAAAGCCATTGCGACTAAACACCGGGCGACGCTTAAGTTGCGTAATCTGAATCCTGGGTTGTCTTGCTCGCTTACTTTTCCAAAGCGTGAATTAATTTAAAAAGAAATATTACTATCTGCTTCGAGATGTATACTAAAATTAAACTTTGGGGACAGGCCTTATGAAATTATTAGCGACTATTTTTACTTTGTTTGTGGCGATCAGTCACGTCGGTATCTTAGTATTGGAGATGTTCTTCTGGAATCATCCGATAGGTCAGAAAATATTCTCAATGACGCCAGAAGTAGCAGCGTCCTCCTCAGTGCTCGCAATGAATCAAGGGTTGTATAACGGCTTTTTAGCCGCTGGATTGTTTTGGGGATTATTAAAAAATCGTTTTGACATCAAAGTGTTCTTTTTGTGCTGCGTGGTAGTTGCAGGAATATTTGGAGGCATGACGGCTAAGACTAGTATTTTATTCACACAGGGTTTGCCTGCGCTTATTGCACTTATATTGGTCTTCTTCAGTTCGCGTAAGGCTAGTAAGCCCCTTAAAACGGCTTAACTACAACCAAAACCACGATGACAATCAAAAGCACAAAGGGCACTTCATTTAACAGTTGAAGTTTGCGGACCGATACCGACTCATCGCCACGATCAATTTTCTTACCAATACCGACAAACATGCCATGCAGTGCGGTCATCACGAGCACTAGCGCTAATTTGATCCAAATCCATACACCGCCAGCAACGATTCCGGGGTTGAGCACCAATAGTGCTATCCCTAGTATCCAAACGGCGAGCAGGCTAGGCGTTAGAATGATGCGCTTCAAGCGAGCGGATGCGTCCATCATTGTGTCAAATAAGGGCTCGCCCGGCTTGCTTTTTGCCTGATGCATCTTATAACGTGGATAAACCAATAAACTGGCCATCCACGAAACGATAAAAATGATGTGAAACGCTTTGATCCAAAGGTACATTGGTGTTTCCTGATTAATTTATTAAGGTTGCTTATAGTTAGCCTTTAGCGCGTGCTTCCAACATGGCGACTACCGGTAGCTCTTTGCCTTCCAGAAACTCCAGAAACGACCCACCACCGGTTGAAATGTAAGATACTTTATCGCTTATTCCATACTTATCAACCGCTGCAAGTGTATCGCCGCCGCCAGCTACCGAGAAGCCATCCGACTCGGCAATAGCCATGGCAATAGTCTTGGTGCCTTCACCGAACTGATCAAATTCAAACACACCGACTGGACCATTCCAAACGATGGTACCCGCGTTGCGTATTACTTCAGCTAAGGCTTCGGCAGATTCAGGGCCGATATCAAATACCATATCGTCGTTAGCGACGTCAGCAACTGCTTTTAAGGTAGCATCGGCTGATTCAGAAAACTCTTTCCCGCAAACCACATCGATTGGAACTGGAATGCTGCCGCCATTGGCTTCAGCTGCAGCGGTAAGGCTTTTGCAAGTATCAATTAAATCGGCTTCGTACAATGACTTACCCACATTGTAACCTTGAGCCGCAATAAATGTATTGGCGATCCCACCGCCTACAATTAACTGATCCACGACTTTAGATAGTGATTCTAAAACGGTTAACTTAGTAGAAACCTTCGAGCCACCGACTAATGCAACCATAGGGCGTGCAGGGTTATCTAATGCCTTGCCTAGTGCTTCTAATTCGCCGGATAACAGAGGGCCAGCTGCGGCAACAGGCGCGTATTGACCTGCTCCATGGGTCGAGGCCTGTGCCCGATGCGCCGTGCCAAAAGCGTCCATAACATAAACATCGCACAACTCAGCATATTGGCGTGACAATGCTTCATCGTTATTCTTTTCTCCCGCGTTGAAACGCACGTTCTCTAGCAGTGCAATTTGGCCATTCTCCAGTGCTGGTGCTTGCTTGAGGTAATCGGTGATTAACTTTACCGGCTGGCCCAATGCTTCACTCATGTAATCAGCAACAGGCTGTAGCGAGTATTCGGCTTCAGGCTGACCTTCAGTAGGGCGGCCCAAGTGAGACATCACCATGACTTTCGCACCGGCTTCAAGGGCTAACCTTAAGCTGGGTAAAGATGCTTCAATACGTTTAGCAGAGCTAACTTTTTTATCTTTTATCGGAACATTTAAATCTTGTCGAATCAGTACGCGTCTGCCAGACAGATCTAAATCCATCATCTTGATAATTGCCATTGAAGCCTCTGTTTTGTATCAGGTATGCGAAAATTAGCGGTGATTATCTCATTAAACCTTAGGTGTATGTAGACTTAAGTTATGTGGTTAGTTGGTGTTTAAACTCGAAGCCTTATGGCACTTGACGCTAAGAATTTAAACTATCAAACTGAATTCTATATTATTTATTGATTGGCAAGCATGGTGGAAGGAATGATGACTTCAGTTCATAAAGCATTAATCAACGGAAGTGCTCTAAGCTACTTAAAATCTTTGGCAGCGTTTTTAGCGCTTAGTCTCGCCTTTTTCACCCAGTTGAAAGCCGATACTGACGTAATGTATAAGCGGATTCCCATACAGTTTATTGCCGCTTTGGGTGACCCTAATGCCAATTCAGGGGTAGGTGCTGAGCACTGGGGGTTGTGGAATAAAGATCCAGGGCCGCGTGGCGTTTGGCTGCGTTTATTCCCGGTTCTAAGGGCGACAGGAGGCTATGGGCCGGGTGGATGGCAATTTGATGAGAAGGATTGGTGGCTAGATGAAAACGGCTTAATTATGGAAAAACCCACTTTCCCAATGCCTGCTGGGAAATATGTGGTTACCGGGGATAGGGAGGTTACCACGGTCTTAACTATCCATCCCAAAGACTCTGACGGCGTTCAACGCTGGGAGTTGAAAGGGGATACGAAGCTTTTTGATGTGACGCATCTACCATGCCGTTCCGCACGTTATACACCAGCCAATTCAGCCAACGCTTGCTCTCCCGCTAATGCGGATAAGTCGCTTTTCAAGGTTGCTCCCGGTAGCGAGATGCCCGCAGTTGAAGGTTGCAGCAAACAAGATTATGCCGTGCTATTCATCGTTGGTGTTGAAGTTAAAGAGTAAGGTCTTGCTGGTAGCTGGGTATATCCTCTCAACTTCCGCGATAAGTTGAATAGCTCCATGGTGAAGCTAACAGTGGAACATGATAGTGCTGATCAGCGTTTGCAATCCCGAATCTGAGTATTACGTCATCAACAAAAGCAGGTTCATGCATTGGTGCACCTAGCTCACGAAAATAAGCTCCAATCTCAAACTCGATTTCATATTTGCCACTTAACATCGTTTCATCATCTAACAGTGGTGAGTCAAGTCGGCCATCAGAGTTTGTAATATCGGTTTTTAGAAGATCGCGTACCTCACCCATTCGATATAAGCGGACTTGTACGCCGTGAGCCGGTTTGCCGTGGGCAGTATCAAGAATGTGTGTCGTTAGCTTTCCCATGGTGTATTCTCCAATTTTTATTCAATTTAACGTTCCGACTTTGTAATATCAACGCTTATCGTTCTTGATCAGCTAATTTAGTTAAGGAAGTAAACAAGTGACACAGCATAACAAGCCATCAAGTAATTACCCGCGTGACCTAATTGGATACGGTGGAAAGCCGCCACACCCGAATTGGCCAAATCAAGCACGCATTGCTGTTCAATTTGTACTTAACTATGAAGAGGGCGGCGAAAACTGTGTTTTGCATGGGGACGAAGGTTCGGAACAGTTCCTCTCGGAGATCGTTGGTGCGGCAGCTTATCCAGACCGTCATATGAGTATGGAATCTATCTATGAATATGGTTCGCGGGCAGGTGTTTGGCGAATATTAAATGAGTTTAAAAAACGTGACTTGCCCCTAACAATATTTGGGGTGGCGATGGCGTTGGAGCGTCATCCTGACTTACTCAAAGCATTTATTGAGAATGGACATGAAATTGCCTGTCACGGATTGCGCTGGATTCACTATCAAACGATGCCTGAAACTCAGGAGCGCGAACATCTCCAACAAGCAATTAAAACTATGGAGACGCTTACCGGCGAAAGGCCAAAAGGGTGGTATACCGGTCGTGACAGCCCAAATACCCGTCGTTTAGTGGTTGATGAGGGCGTCTTTACTTATGATTCAGACTATTACGGTGATGATTTGCCGTTTTGGACAGAAGTTGAAACCACTGCAGGAGAGATAAAACCACACCTTGTTGTGCCCTACACCTTAGATACTAACGATATGCGTTTTGCCTCGCCACAAGGTTTTAATAGTGGAGATCAGTTCTTTAGTTACCTTAGGGACGCATTTGATGTGCTATATGCCGAGGGTGAAACCG
>CALAJG010000327.1 GCA_937923375.1 uncultured Leucothrix sp. | reverse complement strand
ACTATTTCTGTCTTGAGCAATGATAGCGATCAGGATGGAGACACCTTAAGCATCGTGAGTGCAACAAACCCATCTAATGGATCGGTTAGCGTCGTTAACGGCACGATCGTTTACACTCCAGATAATGGTTATTCTGGTCAGGACACATTTGACTACACCATTACTGATGGTCAGGGCAACAACGTAACTGCAACAGTTACTGTCACCATTACTGATGTGAATGTAGCGCCTGTCGCAGTCGATGATTCTCGTACTACGCCTGAAAACACTCCGGTAACTATTCCGGTATTAGGCAATGATAGTGATGCAGACGGCGATACCCTAAGTATCGTGAGTGCAACGAATCCATCCAATGGATCAGTTAGCGTCGTTAGCGGCACGATCGTTTACACACCAGACAATGGTTATTCAGGTCAGGACACATTTGACTACACCATTACTGACGGTCAGGGCAATAACGTAACTGCAACAGTTACCGTGACTATTACTGATGTGAATATGGCACCGACAGCAGTCGATGATTCTCGCACTACGCCTGAAGATACGGCTGTAACTATTCCAGTGCTAGACAATGATAGCGATCCTGATGGCGACAGCCTAAGCATCGTGAGTACAACCAACCCATCTAACGGATCGGTTAACATCGTTAACGGCACCATCGTTTACACACCGGACAATGGTTATACAGGTCAGGATACATTTGATTACACCATTACAGATGGTCAAGGCAACAATGTAACTGCTACGGTTACCGTAATGATTACAGCCGTTAATATGCCTCCGGCAGCGACGGATGATATGGACACAACGCCTGAGGATACACCGGTTACAATCAGTGTACTTGGCAATGACTCAGATCCTGATGGCGATACATTGACTTTGGTGAGTACGACAAATCCACTCAATGGAACAGCAGCTATATCTGGTGGCAACATCGTTTACACGCCAGCGAATGGTTTCACGGGTACTGACATATTCGATTACACCATTACTGACGGCAACGGAAACAATGTTACAGCATCCGTAGTAGTCACTGTCACAGCCGTTAACAAAGCTCCTATTGCCGTTGACGACATGGCAAACACGCCTTACCAAACACCGGTAACGATTAATGTTGCAGGTAACGACAGCGATCCGGATGGAACTACGACATGTGTAAGCAACATTGTTTCTAACCCAAGCAATGGATCGGTATCTATTTCCACTAACGGCACTGATATCATCTATACACCTGCCAATGGATTCACCGGCACAGACTCATTTGTCTACACCGCTTGTGACGCTGATGGCTTGACAGATACGGCAACCGTTACGGTAACAGTAGGTGCTGCCAATCAGGCACCTAATGCAACTGACGACAACGTTACAACACCACTAGATACCGCTATTACTATGGATGTCACTAATAATGACACTGATCCTGAGGGTGATACTTTGATGGTGACGAGCACAACTAACCCATCCAATGGGTCAGTGAGTATTGCCGGAAATAACGTTGTTTACACACCAAGTACAGGCTACGTAGGTGTGGACAGCTATACTTACACGGTAAGTGACGGTAACGGTAATACAGACACAGCAACAGCGACTGTTACTGTATCTGGCCCTGCCAATCAACCACCAATCATGAGAGACAATGCGACTACGACACAAGTCGATACACCGACTACAATGGCTCTTGTTAACAATGATACTGACCCGGATGGTGATACATTAACCATAATCTCAACAACTAACCCTACGAATGGAACAGTCACTATTTCGGGGAATGCGGTAATTTACACACCAAACTCTGGTTATGTGGGCACCGATACATATACCTACACAGTAAGCGATGGTAACGGCAATACCGGAACAGCCAATGCGACAGTCACTGTTGTTGCCGCCAGCCAAGGCCTGAACGCCGTGGATGATTCTGCCAGCACTGGGTATCAATCTCCTGTGACAATTAACGTTGCAGGCAACGATATGAATCCAGATGGCGGCTCTACCTGTGTAACGAGCATAGCTTCGAACCCAAGCAATGGGTTTGTGAGTATCTCTTCAACTGGCCAGCATGTGATATACACGCCTAACTCTGGCTTCACTGGTACAGACTCATTCGTCTACAACGCTTGTGATGCTGAAGGTGACACGGATACTGCAACAGTGACTGTAACGGTTGGAGCACCTAACCAACCACCCGTACTGAGTCCTAACTATGCAGCGATTCAGGGTTACTTCCCTGTAACAATTCGTGTGTTAGCTGACGACTCTGATCCGGATGGAGACACTTTGACTATTACCCGGACTCATACTGGTCCAAGTAACGGCACAGTGTATATTTCTGGTAACGATGTCGTTTACGAAGCAAACAATGGTTTTGTTGGCGTTGATACCTTCTACTATGAGGTCTCAGATGGCAATGGAAATCTTGTCAGTGAGATGGTGACCGTTGATGTTAAAAATGACAACAATGATCCTGTAGTCGCCCCAATACCACCGGTAACAGCTAACGCTTCAGGTACCACTACAATGGATATCGCCAGTTATTTATCCGATGCAGATGGTGACAATGTCTACGTTGCCGTAGCTGACGCATTGGGTGGAGGCATCACCTTCAGCGGCACTGTTTTACAGTACACACCTGACTATACTCAAGTCTCTTCAGGTGGCACTGACACCATTTACATTACCGTTTCTGACGGTCAAGGTGGAACAGATAGCAGCATAATTACGGTGAACATTCCGTAAGTAAAACTCTCTGATACTCTAGAGAAAAATTAGGCCCTTAACTTTGGTTGAGGGCCTTTTTTTTGTCCTGAAAAATTTAAGTCTTTACCTCAGCTCAAAGAAACGCTATTTTCTGCGATTTATCAAAGTTTTGAGTGTCTATGGCAAGCGAATATAATGCGTCGGCGATTGAGGTATTAAGTGGCTTAGACCCGGTACGCAAGCGTCCCGGCATGTATACCGATACAACCCGCCCTAATCACCTTGCTCAGGAAGTTATTGATAATAGTGTTGACGAAGCTGTCTCAGGCTTTGCCACTAAAATTCATGTTGTGCTGCATGCTGATGGTTCTCTATCGGTAGCGGATAATGGCCGTGGTATGCCGGTTGATTTACACCCTGAAAAGAATTTGCCCGGTATCGAAGTCATCCTCTGTACTTTGCACGCTGGTGGGAAATTTTCCGATAAAACCTACCAATTCTCGGGCGGCTTACACGGTGTTGGGGTCTCAGTGGTTAACGCCTTGTCGCTTATTCTAGATGTACGCATTAAGCGGGATGGTAAAGAGTACCAAATGACCTTTGAAAATGGCCATAAAGCATCTGATCTGGAAGTAATCGGTACGGTTGGTAAAAAGAACACTGGAACTACCCTACACTTTTGGCCCAATGCCCAATACTTTGATACTGCAAAATTCTCAGTCACACGACTCAAACACAATCTGCGCGCCAAAGCCGTCTTATGCCCGGGCCTGCATGTCACTTTCGTTGAAGAAGCCAAAAATGATACCACCGAGTGGTACTACGAAGATGGACTCAAAGATTATTTAGTAGACTCGATTAAAGAGTTTATATCACTGCCAGAGGAACCCTTTTCCGGGGTTTTGAATACCGAAAAAGAAGCCGTGGAATGGGCATTAAGCTGGCTACCCGAAGGTGGTGATTTGGTTCAGGAAAGCTACGTCAACCTAATTCCGACGACTCAGGATGGTACTCATGTCAACGGCTTGCGCACCGGATTAACCGATGCATTAAGAGATTTCAGTGAGTTCAGGAACTTACTACCCCGAGGCATAAAAATTGCTCCCGAAGATGTCTGGGACAGAATTAGCTTTATCGTTTCGTATAAAATGAGTGAGCCTCAGTTTGCCGGGCAAACCAAAGAGCGCTTGTCTTCAAGAAATGCTGCCGGCTTTGTTTCAGGCGCGATCAAAGATGCGTTTAGCCTATATCTGAATCAACACCCCGATATCGGCGATGAGATTGCTGAGCACGTGATTTATAACGCTCAGAAACGCCAAAAAGCTAGCAAGAAAGTAATTCGTAAAAAAGTTGCGACAGGCCCGGCCCTTCCCGGAAAGCTTGCTGATTGTTCCTCTCAGGATCTCAATATGACCGAGATCTTTCTGGTAGAAGGAGATTCAGCAGGTGGCTCGGCTAAGCAAGCCAGAGATAGAGAATACCAAGCGATTATGCCCCTGCGCGGTAAAATCCTTAATACTTGGGAAGTCGAATCAGATCAAGTGCTGCAATCCAATGAAATTCATGATATCTCAGTAGCCGTTGGGGTTGAGCCGGGTTCACCTGATATTTCTAAACTTCGCTACGGAAAAATCTGTATTTTAGCCGATGCCGACTCAGACGGTGCTCACATAGCCACACTAATCTGCGCCTTATTTGTAAAACATTTCCGACCCATGGTCGCAGCCGGACATGTCTATATCGCCATGCCACCGCTGTATCGTGTGGATATTGGTAAGCAAGTGGAATACGCACTCGATGAAGAAGAGCGACAGGCCATTATGGATCGAATTGAGTCGCAAAAAATTAAAGGCAAAGTCTCCGTCACGCGTTTCAAAGGCTTAGGTGAAATGAATCCGGGGCAACTACGTGAAACCAGTATGTCTCCAGATACTCGCCGATTAATACAACTAACCTTAGACGACCCTGAAGACGCCGATGCCAGAATGGACATGCTGCTTGCAAAGAAACGTGCCGGCGATAGAAAAGCTTGGTTAGAAACCAAGGGCGATTTAGCAGTTATTTGATGATTAAGCGAAATATGTCATACTCTGTGGCGGTTGGCCTTAATTTCGGCATGTGCGAACTTAATCCAAACAAAGATGACCAACATGTCATGAACTTAAATGCGGTTTCTATCACTTATTTTGTTCCCCCAACAGGTATCTGAAAGCAGCCTACTTAAACTAAAAACTTCCGATTAACGCAAGTCAAGTCTTATCGCCCGTGTCCCCACACGAAACCGGTCAAGACCTGTATACAAAAACAAGGAAATCAGCGACTGATGAACAAGGAGCTTTTGATGAAACGTTTGCGCAATTTAGGCCTCAGTGCCGCTTTAATTGCACTCGCCGGTGTGGCGCACGCTAACCCAGGGAATCGACTCGGTTTTAATACCAGCGGTTTAGCACAAATTGCAGTATCCAATCCATTTATTGATAAATTCAAAGTTTCTCGTGGATGGATCACCTCTTGTAATTACGATTGGCAAAACGACAAAGCAATAGACCCGGGTTGTACAAAAAAGACGTCTTTCAACACGGATGAATCTCATAAAGTAAAAGTCGATCGTTTTGGCTGGCCAATGCGCCTACCTACTTCGGGTGAAGCACCCATTTACACTACAATCAGCGCAATCTGGGATTTGGGCGAGTTCTTTACCCTTGGTGATTACGTTGTAACTTACAACGGCGATGCTGACATTAAGGCACTCGGCGACATAGTCGTTACAAACGAACAGCCTGGTCGTATTGAATTCAGACTTAACTCTGTAAAGCGCAAGCTTCGTCTACACATCACACGCATTAATCCTAGGAACTACATTAAAAACATCAGGGTAATTCCTAAGCGATTTGTTAATGTTGCTAGCCGACAAAAGTTTAACCCGGATTACGTAAATACCATTAGACCGTTTAACTCTATCCGGTTTATGCCTTGGCAAAACACTAAAGATACTACGTTCACACGCTGGGAACAGCGTACCACGCCAAACCATGCGTTCTATAACGGTAACGCAGGTATGCCGATAGAGACAATGGTTGAACTGTCTAATTTGGTTAATTCTGATCCATGGTTCTCTATGCCTCACCTTGGTGATGATACATTGATGTATCGCTTTGCCCAGACAGTGAAACAAAAGCTTAAGCCAGGTCTTAAGGTTTATGTTGAGAACTCTAATGAAATTTGGAACTACATGTATCCTGCGACCCATCACGCCACCCGTGAAGGGCTAAAGCGCTGGCCACGTGCTTACCCTAAATTAAATCAGGGTGCCCGCAATCTGAAACTTGCCCTGAATTACAATGCGCTCCGCACTGGTCAAATCTGCGACATCTGGAAGCGAGTATTTGGTAATCAGAAACGCCGCGTTGTTTGTGTACTGTCTGCTTATGCAGGCGCGCCAAAAATGGGTGAAGAAGCACTAAGCTGCCCGCTTGCAGGTGGTGGCTGTCATAAAAAGATTGATGCTTATGGTGTTGCGCCCTATTTCGGTGATTATATCGCCCGTATAGAAAACCGCGCACAGCTTCGTAACTGGGCAAAGTCAGGCGCACAGGGCATGAATAACCTGTTCTCCGAGATCAATCGGGGCAACTTTATTGATGATAAAATACCGGGCGGCGCTATTCCACGTGCCATGAAGAACAGAATCACCCCTAACGTAGCACTCGCTAAGAAGTACGGTGTCAAGCTAGTAGCGTACGAAGGTGGGCAGCATTTGCTACGTGTTGATCGTCCTCACGTCATTTACGACGAGAAGATTTTTGAATTGTTCTCGAAAGCTAACCGCGACCCTCGCATGATTCGATCTTATCAGCAGTATTTAAATGCATGGGGTCGAAGTGGCGCAGGAATCATGATGCACTTCAACGGTATTTCAAATATCGACAATCGTAATTACTTTGCGATGCTAGAGCGCCCTGAGAATCCGAACTCAGCTAAGTACCGCGCACTAACCAACTACTTGCGTGGACGTTAATTTCTAACTTGTCATACGCGTAAACTTGTCATATGAAGGCAAGAGTAGTCGATAAAAGGGTGAGTTGAGGCTTGCCCTTTTTTATGTAGGTTTCTTTATGTTTGCAACACGCTAAATAATTGGCTCCGAGTTTGGCATATATCACGGTTGTGCCATCAAATACCAAAAGTGTTAAACTCTCGAACACACTAACATTACGAAGAAAAAACGATGCCTTGGGACGAAGAAACACAAGAGTTCATCTATGCAGAGCGCCCTAATAAGACGCTGATCAAGCGCGAGTTGCATGCCCTTCAGGCGCTAGCAAAACGAATTATTGCGCTACCGGCTGTCCACTTTGATGCGCTGCCGCTTTCCGAAACCATGCAGGATGCTTTTACGTTGGCCCGACGTATTGAACGTGCCGCTTTGCAACGACAGATTCGGTATATAGCCGGTCGCTTGCATGAGGAGGACATCGACGCCATCGAGTTGACGATGCATCGGCAGAACGCCCCACAGAAACAAGCGGTAGAGCGACTGCATCGAGTTGAGGAGTGGCGAGACAAGTTAATTGGTGGCGATAGCGCACTGTTAACCGAATTGGTCAGCCGATTAGAAGGTTGCGATGCTCAGTATCTACGTCAATTAATCCGTAATGCCAACAAAGAAGCTAAGGGAAATAAGCCGCCAAAATCATCAAGGCTTATTTTCAAATACCTTAATGATCTAGACGAACAGCAAGAAAATGATACTCAGAGCTAAGGCTATTGCTTACCCATCATGCCCTTAACGGCTGCGGGAATATCAGCTGGGAAAACAACCGTCTTACTGGTATCAGACTCAGCTAGCTTTTCTAATGAACCAATATATTTTTCACCCAGCAAATAAACAACGGGAATCTCATTCTCACCGATCGCCGAAGTTACCATCTCAATTGAGCGTTTGCTGGCTTCAGCTAAGATCACCTGAGCCTGAGCATCACGCCGTGAGGCCTCTAAACGACCATCAGCCTCTAAGATCTGCGCTTCTTTCTCACCGTCTGCACGAGTAACCGTAGCACGTCTGGCGCGCTCTGCTGCAGCCTGCTCTTCCATTGCATGCTGCATGGTTCCAGAAGGATTAATATCCTGTATTTCAACCGTTTTAAGCACGATTCCCCAGTCGGCGATATCGTCTGAAATCATTCCTTTAAGTTTTGATTTTATCAAATCACGGGATGAAAGTGCCGCGTCCAGATCCATTTCACCAATAATAGACCTCAGAGATGTCTGAACCAACGTTTGAATCGCCACCTCATAATTTTCAACTCCATAAACCGCTTTCTCAGGTGATACGATATTAATATACGCCACCGCATTTGCCACGATGACCGCATTATCCCGGGTAATCACTTCCTGTGAGGGAATATCTAGCACGATATCTTTGGTGGTTACTTTGTACGCCACTGAATCAATAAATGGAATCAGTATATTCAGGCCAGGCTGTAGTGTTGAATGATACTTCCCAAGCCGCTGCACTACCCATTTAAACCCTTGAGGGACTAATCGAACACCTTTTGATATCGTTAGAAAGACGATAAAAAACAGCGCTAACGCTAAAATTAAACCCGCATCAATCATCATAAACTCCTTACATCTTATTCACGATCAGGTCATTACCCGAAATGTCTGTGACACGCACACGATCACCCGACCTCACCTCATCGCTACAAATAAACGGCCACTCATCCGCGCCTAATATAGGCACCGCAAAGCGCAAGACACCTCTACGTTCTGTGGTTGGTGCCGATAACACTTGACCGATTTCACCAACAATCGCCTCACGGGAGAGACCTGCTTTGGTTTTATCGACAGCCAACGGCTGCATAAACCGAAACCACAGCCAAGTAAAAATGATCGAAAAAATCACCCATAGTACTACTTGGAGCGCCACAGAAAGCGAAGGGATAAGCAACAACAGCACGCCAACAATAACTGCCGCCGCACCAAACCACAGCGCAACAAATGAGGGTAACAATATTTCCAGCGCCATGAGGCCCACACCTAGCACAATCCAATGCCAATAAAGCACAACGAATTCCGTCATTCGCTTTCTCCAGTCGGTGGCTTCAATAAATCTTCAATGAGCTTATTAGCCAAAATTTCCGCCTCATCTACGTCACCTTCTTTTACCTCTGCCTCCTCGGGCGGCACTGGGTCGGTAGGAAATAACTCGGCCTTGAGCTGATCCAACGTGTGAAATAGTTTGTTTGCAGGGATATCAGTCATTTTCTATACCTCTGAAATAGTTTTTGTAAAAACTCGCGTTAAGCTCAGGCGGGAAGTAGTGTTTCCGTTTGACCCAAACTAAGCCATCACCTTTTGAAATTACTGCGACATCGACCGGCCCCCCTACCGTTTCCAGCGTATTAGTAACCTTTCGTTTAAAAGCGGTGAGATTAACTAACGCCTCCGCCATGGCAGCCAACTCATCTTTTGGTAGCACTCTCACCATATTCATTACCGGTGTGATATGTGCGGTCCTGATGTGCTGACCAAAGCCTTGATAATAAGACCCTAATGCCGCCCTAAGGCTTAATAACAATTCATCTTTGATTTCAGCAGCAGACCGGCCTTCCGATTTAAGGTCTTCATCTTTAATCAAACTGGGGACTCGTTCAATGAAGGCTGTCAAAGCAGTCTGCATATGCCTGAGTACCTGACCATTAACACCATTCATAAATAGGTTTACCATATCTTCCTGAGCGAACGGATAGATAAAGGCATCGCGACTGCTGGTTATTTTGCGTGATTTGTCTGTACGCAATCTATATTTCAAGCGTCCTTGGAGGATTCCTTCCAGCTCGATATTTGCCACTGAAGGGTAAATTTCTGACTCGCCATATCCAGCAAAAACCAAACCGGAGGTGGCTCGGGAGAAGACTGCACGAGTATGCAGAAAAATCCCTAAATCATTTAGCTTCTCTACTGTTGCTGGTTCGATTTTGAGACTTTGAAATACTCCATCCTGAAACTCCTTAAACGTTTTAAGGTAGTGTTTACGGGACTTTTTCTCAAACGCTGCATCCATGCCCTCTGCATAAGCTTCAGTTGATAGCTGCTTGTGCTTTTCGTCAAC
>CALAJG010000326.1 GCA_937923375.1 uncultured Leucothrix sp. | reverse complement strand
ACCTCAAGTATTGAACTGGCCGACTGGGAAATTGAGCTGAATGCGATTCGCGCTCAAGGCCCCGGCGGGCAGAACGTCAATAAAGTCTCCTCTGCGATTCATCTGCGGTTTGATATTAATCACTCGACGCTACCGCCTTTTTATAAAGAGCGGCTGCTTAAATTTACGGATCATCGTATTACTAAAGACGGTGTAGTGATTATTAAGGCGCAAAATTATCGGAACCAGGAGCAGAATAAAGAGGATGCTTTGCAGCGGTTAAAGGAGTTGATTTTGGCGTCGGTAGTGGTGCAGAAGAAGCGTCGGCCGACTAAGCCTAGTCGTAATTCTCAGAGACGGCGAATGGATAGTAAGACGATTCATGGGAAGACTAAGGCCTTGCGGCGCAAACCTACGGATTAATCAAAGGAAAGATCCGATGAGCTACCTAGCTAAATAGCGAATGGAGAAAAAAGCATTAATCTGAATACAAGCTTTCTTAAATACTAAATAAAACTACCGCCTGAGTGAGCATTCACACTGCATTAACTCCGCTAGAGGAGAATTGAACCTACCACAACAATAAAAATTAAAATAAGGCGTGATTCTTATGTCCCCACTAAGAATGGTTCTACTCATCGCTGCAGCGATAATATTCTTATTTCTGTTACTCGTGTATTGGTCTGTTAATAAAAGCTATGATGATCACTATAAGGATTGATCAAAAAGTGACTTCATCCAGCACCTGATCTAATGAAGTTAATATCATTTCTACATCATCTGTCTCGATGGTTAGGGGCGGACGAATTTTCAAAATATTATCATGTGGCCCTTCGCTTCCCATCAAAATACGATGTTCGCGCATGCGGTTAAGCACATAGCTGGCAATGTCAGTCGCCGGTTTTTGCGTCTCAGTATCCTCCACGAGTTCGACGCCAATAAATAAACCAATTCCACGAACATCACCAATGATAGGGTACTTTTGCTGGAGTTGATGTAAACCACTGAGCAATTGGTCACCCATTTCTCTAGCGTTTTCCATCAAACCCTCGTCATCAACAATGTCTAATACTTCTTTGCCGATACGGCAGGATAGGGTGGAGCCACCAAAGGTAGAAAAATACTCAGGGCCCTGCGCGAACTGCTCAGCGATAGCAGGCGTTGTTACAACTACGCCGATAGGATGGCCATTGCCAATTGGTTTGCCAAGCACCACGATGTCCGGCGTGACTTGCTGCTGCTCGAAACCAAAATAGTAATGACCGAGTCGACCTAGGCCTGTTTGTACTTCATCAGCAATGCAAACGCCACCTGCAGCATGAATGCGCCTGTACACGGCTGATAGATAACCCGGTGGAGGAATAATTTGACCGCCAACGCTAGGGAAGGTCTCGGCGATAAAGCCTGCTAACTTGTCGCCAGTATCACTAATATTTGATAGCGCTTTTTCCACCTGCGCAGCATATTTTTCCGCTCGGTTTGCATCGCCTCGCTTATAGCGGCCTTGATAGTCATCAGCTACGTCAATTAAGTGCACCCAGTCGCTTGGCCCAACGCCACCGCTGGCATTAAATTTATAGGCAGAAATATCAATCGCACCGGTAGTATTGCCATGATAACCGTGGTCTGGCGTTATCATGTCTTTTCCCTTGGTATAAGCGCGAGCCAATCGTAAAGCGAGTTCATTCGCCTCAGACCCCGAATTAACGAAGTAACAGACGGACAAGCTATCAGGCAGTTTCGAGAGTAATTTTTCAGCAAAATCGGTTTGTGCGGGATGCAGGTAGCGGGTATTCGAGTTAACCCGCAATAGTTGATCAGCAGCGACTTTCTGAATTCGCGGGTGAGCATGTCCGACATGAGGCACGTTATTGTAAGCATCCAGATAGGGTCGCCCCCACTCGTCAAACAAATGATGACGCCAGCCACGCAGCAGCATGATGGGATCTCTGTAGCTCAGCTTAAGGTTGTTTCCAAAGTGTTGTTTTCGACCGTCCAGAACTTTTGCTTTATCAGCAGGTTCATAGCTGACTTTATCATCAAGCAAGTTGAGCAATGCCGCTGGGCTTGGGAAGACCTTTCCCCAGAAGTACATCTCATCCGGGGACGCGACACCAGGCCAGTCATCGCCCATACCTTCAGTGGTTAACGCTAATTGGATATGTGTATGAGGAGCCCAGCCGCCGGATTGAGTGATATCACCAAGTCGGGCAAATGCTTCACCTCTATCAAGTGTCTGCCCGATTTTGAGGTCTTCACAAATTTCAGGATTGAGGTGGCCATAGAGTGTGAAGAAAGCATCTCCTTCGGGTGTCTCATGACGCAGAATGACGACACCGCCATAATCTAAATGTTCGGGGCGGTACTCTGCTGCGATAACGCTGGCTGCCATTGGTGCATAGATAGTTGTTCCGGCAGGTGCGAAAGCATCTACTGCAAGGTGTACGGTGCGTCGGTCTGAGGCCTTCCAAGGGCCATTGCGGAAGGCTTCAGCAGTATAAACTAGCCGTGGTTCTTGGTAATACCCCAGCCAAATTTTGCCGTTATCTGCATACTCTTGTCCAATCGTTGCCGCTTCTGCTAGCGGCATATCGAATGGATTTGTTGGCAGAGCGGTATCCTCTACCGAGAGAGATCCAAGCGGTGCATCTCTGAGGTCTTCACCCATAACTGAGGCAAAAGAACCGCGATTTTGATCTAGCCAAGCTAAAATACGCGGAGCAGCATCGGTAATTGGTAAGCCACACGCGGCTCGCAGACGTGCGTTGAGGAGTTCTGCATTGACAGACTCATTTTCGATGCCTTCAAGAAATTCCCAGGCAGGTTTTTGACTAATGACAACATAAGGATCGTCAGGATTCTCAACGGCCATCATGGTCGAGTTAACGACGCTGACGGCAAGGCGCATTTGCAACAGTGGCCAGATTAAGTCGATTTCGCTTACCGTTAGCGAATAGGATTGATGGTAACCGCGCACAAGGTTTACTAAAGCTGCTTCAGGAGCAGGGTTGTCTAATACAATGTAGGCAGCGGCGATAGCTAAGTCGCAGATTCGCGGTGAGGCACACATATCGCCAAGATCGATCAGGCCAGTGACATGAGCAGGTGCTGTGAGGGAGCCTTTAACAAGGAGGTTGTAATCATTGGCGTCATTGTGGATGGCAACATTGGGGAGTTTGAAAAGAGCGGGTTGGATGGTCTGAAAGCGGTTGAGAATTTTTTTAATAAGCTTACATCGGCTTGGGTCTGAAATAACGGATAAATAATCGTTGATCCAGCCTGCTTGGCTAAGATTCCATTTGAAATCGCGGTGTAGTTCAGGGTGATCAAAGTCTTCAAGGGCTTTATCGACGGTTCCTAACACCGCGCCAAAGTCGTAGATTAAAGCAGGGCTGTGTGGCTTGAAGTCTGCATAGACTATGCCCTCGACCTTTTCTAGTAGCCAAATGACGCGGGGTTCATCAGTTTCGTCCGGAACTATTGTGAAACGCTCGCCTCTCTCGGTTCTGATAACGTTCGGAATGGGAGCAGTAGGGGCTTTAGCTGTGATGTGATCGAAGGCGCGGCATTGCAGGTCTACGAATTCGGGGTGGCAGCCTTGGCGCATGACCTTGAGAATGTAATCCTGCGAACCGGATGCCAGGAAGTTTAGATCGTATTCCCCATTTAACTGGGTGAGGTTTGCTTCGATTCCCCAGACTTTCTTTAATTGCTGTTGCCAGTGATTGAACATTGTTTTTCCTGTACGGTTCGTCGCTGATGGTCATTCAAATCATGGAACGTTAAAATAACCGCAGAGTCAAAATAAAATCTTCCAGAAGCGATGCATTATGATGATAAAAACACAATCTACTCAGAAAATATTGCTATCTGGTTTATTGATATCAACCATTTTCACTCTTTTAGTCAGCCTGGTCGCAGCCAACCTTGAGCGATACGTTATTGTTGGGGTGACCGTTCCTTTCGCCTATCCATGGCGCTTGGTCGAACCCAATTCGCTGGCGCAAATTACCGCGTGGTCAGGCTACCTGCTGCACAATGTCTTGGTTTGGATAATCATCTACAAAGCCCAGCAGGCCAAACTGCGTTTTCAAACGACGCTGCGCAGCTACAACTGGGCAATGATTACGGTTAATATCACCGCCGTGACGCTACACTTGTTACAAACCTATTTTTTCTATGATGCGTTAGCTGCCGATGTACCAGAAGTCAGCGCGCAGGGTTCGGTGGTGCTAATGCTCATCGTCGTGCTGATAATCGAAACCCCACGTCGCGGATTATTTTTCGGCAAACCCTTCAACTTCAAACAAGGTTTTATCCGGCTGGCTAAAAAGTACCATGGCTACCTATTCTCGTGGGCGATTATCTATACTTTTTGGTATCACCCCGCAGTAGGAACTTGGGGACACTTGGTAGGGTTTTTCTATATCTTCCTGCTGCTGACTCAAGGCTCGTTGATTTTCAATCGTGCGCATATCAACAAATATTGGACTTTCACGCTGGAGTTCTTAGTGCTGGTTCACGGCGTTACAGTCGCCGTTTTCCAAGGCAATATGATGTGGCCAATGTTTGGATTTGGTTTTGGTGCGCTGGTCGTGATTACGCAAATGCACGGTTTGGGCCTGAGCGTTTGGGTGAAACGGTTGATTGCGATGGCGTTTGTGGTGGGTGTTATAGCGTTCTATGCCCTGAATAGAGGTATGGAAAATATCAATGAGGTGATTCGTATTCCGGTGATTGATTACCTGTTTATTTTTGTATTGTATGGCCTTTATTTGCTTATCAATAAATTCATTATGAAAGCCGCTTAAGAAAACGCCGTGGCGAAAAATCACTAATATCACAAGATGGCTCTCGCCCCTGCAC
>CALAJG010000325.1 GCA_937923375.1 uncultured Leucothrix sp. | reverse complement strand
TATCTTGAAAGAAGCGCTGCAAGCTCGCCTAAATTAACATCGTTTAACAGTAACACCGCCGCCCGCAAGTTAATGAAGATTATCTTCGAAATGGAATTGTTTGATGTGAAGTTTTGATTCGTTCTCAGTCAGGCTAATGAAGAACTTTCCTGTACGGGTCACCCATTGGCCGCGATCAACGAATTGAAATCGCGTCAGGAATTTCCCTTCCCCATAAAAACCCGAAGTAATAGGTTTCCAGGTAAAGTTATGAAGAAATACCTTTTTTTGGTCAGCTGAGATAAACAAGTCGCTTATTTGTTTTGAAGATTGGGAAGGTGTTTGACGGGACCGCAGCTCATTAATTAAGTCCCCTTCAAGTGCAGATTCAAGTTCATTGATCAGAAGTTGGATCCTTGAACCGTTTCTTTTGATAGGGTCTGCCTGATAGGTATTATCAAACGATTTTGTATTGTTTGTAGTAGTATATTTGTTGCCAGCCAGTGTGATGTAACGTTCGTTTTCCTGACTTTTAGCTGGCGTAAACGAGTCCTGTCTGACAATCGACTGAGGGTTAGATGGCACAATAAGCACAATCAGAACACCAACCAATGCCAGTCCCAATATTCCACACATCAACACGTAGTTCACATGGTTTTTTTGTTGTTGCCTTCGGTAGGCTGTGCTGGGTCTTGGGGCGTTGTTTACTTTTACACTTCCAAACTGGTCCTTATCTATTGAAGCATGATCTGGTGCAGTTGAGTGATAAAGTGGTATTGAATGATCGATATTTACTTGCTCGTAAGAGTCTTGGATTTGTTGAAAAAGGTATGGATTTTCACCCAGAGGCATCTTGTCTGGATGAAATATGTTTAAAAGCAGCTTTTTATGAAGCTTGCACCTTTCCAGGCTGGCTTTTTCTCTGGCTGCAAGGCCTCGGTAAGGGCTGTGCTCATGACCTTCTAAAACTAGCAGTAGGAAATTTACAAACGCTTTCCTCATGTCGTCTTCATTGAAAACGATAGACTCAGCCAGCTCAGCCCGTTTGTTTTGCGAAGATGCTGCCTGAAGAAGCTCAAGCATTCCCTCCGGCAAGGTTCTCATTAGGTACCATTGCTCCTGGCCTTTCTCAGGATGCATATGAAGATACAGTGCGAATTGTATGGCCGTTTTTTTCATAATTGTCTGTACAGCTTAAGACTTCTTCGGACTTGTATAAGTATAGTAACTATCTTCATTGTATTCAGGATTACTTGCTCTATCTACCCGACTAAGCAATGTGCCAATAATATTGCCACTGGTACGCTCCAAGCGCTTCAGTGTTGCTAGCAAAGATGCTTTTCGTGTTTTGCCTGCCTGCACTGAGAGTATGGTAGCGTCTGCTAGGTTTGATAGTACCAAGGCATCGGCTAAGCCAATGACTGGTGGTCCATCAATAATGATGTAGTCAAATTCATTTTGGGAGGCAGCCAAAAGGTCCTGCATTCTTTTGCCTGATAACAGTTCTACAGGATCAGGAGGTATAGGGCCTGAAGTAATAACTCTTAGTTGTTTAATTAGGCAAGGGCGGCTAATGTCTTCGGCACTTCCAGCGCCAGCAAGATAGTTTGTTAGGCCTTCAAGGTTTTCGAGCTTAAGTAGATTGTGAATGCTTGGGTTACGCAAATCAGCGTCAATCAGTAACACTTTACTGCCTATCTGCGCATAGGCAGTTGCAAGGTTTAATGCAATACTACTTTTACCCTCTGCAGGGTTAGAGCTAGTAATAAAGGTAACTCTTGGTGCCCCTAGTTGAGTAGAGAATTTTAAGCTGGTGCGTAAAGACCGAATAGATTCCGCCAGTGGTGAGCGTGGATCCATATGGGCAAGTAACGCTATTTGATCTTCAGACTGGTTCTTTATATTAGGCAGCATGCCTAACACTGGAAGTCCTGTAAGTCGTTCCAATTCATCTGAACTCTTAAGGCTATCATCCATGAACTCTCTGAGGAATGCTGCGCCCATTCCTAACATAAGTCCTAACAGTAACCCGAACGCTAAGTTATTGCGAAGTTTGGGTTTATGCTTTTCGTAAGGCACACCCGCTTTGTCAATAATGCTAATGTTGTTTGTTCCAACAGTACCTGCAACAGATACCTGCTTGAACTGTTGTAACAATTCTTTATAGAGGATTCTGTTTGACTCTACTTCACGCTTTAACGTGTTGTATTTAATACTATCGCCTTGAGTGGTAATCGCACTATTTTTAAGTTCTGAGAGTTGTTTTTTGATAAGCTCTTGGCTAATTTTTGCAGCTTCTGCATCAGACTTTAATGTCAGCAAAACATTGCTTGCTTCGGCGTTTATTTCAGCTCTGAGACGAGTAATCTGACCCGTTAAGCGGCGAATTGTTCTACTAGTTCCTGAGGAAGACCGTTTAATTCTTGCGTCTCTATCAGCGACTAGTTTAGCAAGGTCACTGCCTTTTTCTTTCATTTCAGGATCTTTAGAGAGCACTGCTATGGTAGCAGGATCATCTAAGTTAGCGTTTTTAGCTTGCTCGTAAATTGACTCGGCTTCGATGCTTTCGCGCTCAGCCCTGACCAGATCTTCACTCAGTTTTTTCAAAGAGAAAGTATCTGTGCTTTCACCGTCAATATCCTGAACAATACCATACTGTCTGGCATAGTCATTTAGTGCTCGTTCTGACTTTTCTAACGTTTGTCTTGTTTCTTGAATGTTCTCAGACAAAAACTCTTTTGAATAGGAAGCAGTGTCGAAGCGTTTTTCAAGATTCATCCGCACGAAGGTTTTGGCAATTGCATTAGTGATATCAGCTGCAAGCTTCGGATCAGTCGAATCATAGTTTATGGCGACTAACTGTGAGTTACTAATGGGTTGTACCGTCAAGTTATCGATAAATAAAGCTTCGGTTCTTTCAGCGCTGCTCTCATCTATTACCGACAACCCAAGAGCCTTCTTAATGTTGTTAACAAGGCCGAAAGAAGTATCTTTAGTGTCTAGCCCTAACTGATTTATTACCCTTCTGGCTAAAGCTCTACTTTGAATAAGCTTGCGCTGTGTTTCATGAAAATCTTTGTCGCTTCTTGATTCAATCGACTCAAGCATGTTGCCGCTAATAATCTGTTTAGCGTTACGTTCAATTTGAATAGTTGAGGTGGCTTGATAGACCGGCTTCATCATGAGTGTGACGAGTAATACCGCTAGCAACGTCAAAAGAGCAATAGCAGCAACTAGCCACTTTCGACGTGCAATGATCCCAATAAATTCTTTAAGGTCCAGACCAGTGGAGGGCGCTAGCAACTCTTCAGGATAAACCGAACTGGGGTGTGGAACGACTTGACCACTGGACATTTGATTGCTTGCGACTCGTGAAGGAAGTCTTTGGTTATTGTCAACACTCATAAGTTTTTTGTCATAGTTAGGTGGTAAGGGTTTTATCATGATCAACATATCCGCGAGAATGATATTTGAACTGATCTAAATTGCACGCATTGTGTTTCTAAAAGTTGCCTAATACAAAGAATCTAAGATAAACACGCTCTAATAGTAGATAAACAAAGTGTACTTAAGAGTGTCAAATAAGATGTCGTCGATAGTTTTTCAACAAAATAGAGGTTTCAAGTGTCTTATTGTACGTTAAGCGATGATAGCAATTCTTATCTCTAAGTACAATCTACAATGATACTCTATGTGTTTGATATTGATGAAATATTTCTCCACTTCAAAGTTTGTTAAGCAAGCTTGCGATTTATTAGGGATCTAGCAGGGGCTTCAAAAAGTTTATACGATGCGATTGATATAATTATTAGCAATATCAATGCGATATAAAAATCTGTAACATCGTTCAGGTTGAGTCTCTTCTCTAGTAATTTGTTATAAAGACCAAACACAGGTTTCTGCAAAATATAAAGTGAAAAACTCGCCTCACCCAGTAACACAAGTAAGGGATGGCTTAGCCAGCTTTTAACCCTTCCTTGGCTTGCTGCTAGCAACCAGATAAACAATAGAAATGCCGGTGCGATTAATCCGTTGGTATAGGCGATGTTTAGGCCTATCAATGATTCGAGCCAAGGTCTGGCTTCCAGCAAAACAATGATTAATAGTAGCGAGCCAACTAACCAAATCGGCTTTGTTATACTAAATTTGTCAGCATTTCGTTTGAACAACACACCACAAACGAGTCCTGCTAGAAATGCATTAATATGCATTAGTGGGTTGTAATAAACGAAATCATGCAATGCCCCGTTTACTGCATACTCGCTTCCATTAATGCCTTTCAATAAAATGTATTGAGATACTAACCAGAATATTACGGTCGCTACAGCTAGGTACTTTAGTCCTGTACGGTAGATGAGCGCTAATAGAAATGGAAAGCACAGATAGAAAAATGCTTCAACTGAAAGCGACCACCCCGGATTGTTCAAAGTCATGGGATAGCCTGGTAACCATGCTTGCAACATTGTCAGATGTAACGGCAGCGCTAGAGGGGCTTGACGCAGCTCTGAGAAGCTAGCAACTGCCATCAGCAGTAATGCAACAAGATATACTGGATAGATGCGGGCAAACCTAGCGACCCAATACCTTTTTTTACTAAGAGGGGGAGCGGCATTTACCTGGTAGTAGGCAATTGCCATAATAAATCCAGACAGAACATAAAAATAATTAACGGCTATGGGGCCCGCTGTAATACTTTCTTTTAGCCAAGGAAGGCTGCTCGGCAATGTATGACTACCGTAGTGAAAAAATACAACTGAAAGCGCAGCGATAAACCGCGTGAATGTAATTTGATTGATTTGCAAACCGACGGGCCTTTCAGTTTTAAATTAGTAGGCGTTTTTATCAATGAACGAGCGAGTGATGGTTAGGAAAATAATCTTTAGGTCAAAAGCTAGGCTCCATTCACGCATATACTCAAGATCGAACTCGACACGTTTCTTCATTTTATAAACTGTATTGGTTTCACCACGCCAGCCGTTGATTTGAGCCCAGCCAGTAATTCCTGGCTTGATCATATGACGTAGCATATAGCCTGGAATTAACGAGCGGTACTGCTCATTATGGGCAACTGCGTGAGGGCGTGGACCAACAATAGACATTCTGCCTTGTAATACATTGATAAATTGAGGGAGCTCATCCAGTGAGGTACGACGTAAAAACCTTCCTATCGGTGTGAATCGGTCATCGTCTTTTTGTGCTTGTTTGA
Organism: uncultured Leucothrix sp.; assembly: GCA_937923375.1. Classification (GTDB taxonomy): domain Bacteria; phylum Pseudomonadota; class Gammaproteobacteria; order Thiotrichales; family Thiotrichaceae; genus Leucothrix. The sequence goes on along the minus strand of CALAJG010000325.1, from coordinate 6,044 downwards.
CCTCATCACCATCTTCACAAACGGTCATGGTGCGGAACTTCCATACCAATATTTTCTCACCTTTCAGACCGTATCGAGTCTGTTTAAATATTATCTGGCCTTTGGAGGTTAGCTTTACGGCTAGGCTTATTCCGAGCAAAACCGGTGAGATAAGCGCTAAGATGGTTCCGCCAATAATAATGTCTTCGATACGCTTAACCAGCGCATGGTCTGATGAAAAAGGTGAGTCGTAAATACAAAGTACTGGGGTGTCGGCGATCTCGATAAATTTGCTATGTAGAAGATTCGTTGTGAAATAGTCAGGCAAAAGGCGTATGGGTGTGGCACTGTCCGACAGCTCGTCCAGCAGTGAGTGCATGCGTTTCTTAGCCTCAACGGGTAGGGCGAAATAAATCTGGTCCCACTCTCCTTTACGGGCAGAGCTAATCATGTTGCTGTAGTCACCGAGGTTAGCGTATCCACCAAAATTACTGGGGCTTTCGCTTTGACGCTCATCATAGAAACCAGCAATGCGGTATCCAAAGTCGGGATTATTTTCTAGTTCACGGGCAAATCTTAGCCCGTTTTCAGTCATTCCCACAATGGCGACAGAGCGGTTGTTCAGACCAAGACGCTTTAGGTGAGAAAAGAACTGTCTTAGTGCTAATCGTGCGAGGATAAGCACAACCGGCGTAGTTAGTAGCCAAGCTAGTAGAACAACACGAGAGAATTGCTCACTTGTTTTAGAAATAAAGGCAATAAATACCATCGACAAGAAGGTGAGCAACCAGGCAACAATAATTCTGCCGGCTTCGTCGTGAATTGGGCGACCACCCCATGAGGTATAAATCTCTGTGAAGCGGCCATACAAGCCGAAGAGTACCACGGCGGATAGACCAGCAACTAAATAACCCTGAGCATTGTAGAAATTAGTGTAGAGTGCGCCAAGAATAAGTGGCATCAAAATTACAAAAATGTCTACGAGGCGGTAGATTAATTCAGAGCTTATTCTTTTATCGTCCACTGTCGTCCTCTTCAGGGTTTACCTCGGTTACTAGTGGGGGTATCTAGCGCCGAGAATGGTTCAATGTTTTTAATCAAAGTCATAAAACAACTCTGTGCTTTTTTGAGCTGCATTGTATACTAATCATGCACCTCGGGAGGACAAATCTTTCTCCCAACGGTAGTCCTTTAGCTGTTTAAACTGCTTTTTTGACCGAATCCTAATGATACTGGCAATGCCAATATAAATAGTTGTAGATAACCAGTCTCTACTGAACAACTTAGACAGCATTACATTGCCGTACTGCTTATTTTCAATAACTTTACACTGGCCTGTGGCTCTCAGTTGCATATTACCAAGACGTGCCCGAGTCTTAATTTTTATCAGCGAATAAAGATCCTTAGGCGCTCTTATATATATTTCAGCACCAGGTACATTGTTTATTTCGCTATTCCAAAAATTGCACCGGATAAAGCCATCATCATTAATTACATCTGGAAATTTATCGAAGCGACTGCGTCCTTCTTTGGTTATGATGTAGCTGCAAGTGGCTATAACTCCTTCTTTTATGTAGGGTAAATTAACCCAAACTTTATAATAAGTTTTCACAATCCACGAAGAATGTGATGTATCAATTATTGGTGTGGGGGCAGCCAACAAAATATCACTAGTCTTCAAATACTGATTAACACATGAAACACAGTTTTCACTGAGTCTCGTATCAGCATCGATATAGTAGACAGGGAAAGTTAAGCCAAGTTCACGGGCAAACGACTCTGCTTCGTTAAGGGCATTTACTTTGGAAGGGGTGCTTATGTCGAGGCAGTGAATTGTTGGATATTTTTGACGAACAATCTCGGCTGTGTTGTCAGTGCAACCGTTGCATGCAACTATAATCTGGTCTACTTCTGGTTGATTGATAATGCTGTCGAGGCAGGCTTCGATAACAGAAGATTCATTATGTGCGGGAACAATTATAGTTGCCATTCTAATACCCCGCCAGCCATGTTTGGCGTTGTTCAAATATCTTTTTCCATTCCTGATGAACCAGTTTATGATCTTTCTTCAAAAATGAAGTTATACCACTCGACATGTATTTATTAAATACATGGGCTAACAGCAAGCTTTTGTAAATTGATTGTTTCCAGCTGGGCTCATGCTTTCTGATAAAATGCGCTTTGCCTTTAAGGAGTTTTATCATTTTTCCCGATAAGTTCACTTCACTAACGCCACCATGATGAATGATGCGTGCGTCAGGAGTAACTCTGGGTTGATAGCCTGAATCGATGGCCCTGATGCAATAGTCAGCTTCTTCAGCGTACATAAAGAACGTCTCATCCAAGCCGTTTAAGGACTCCCATAATTTGCGTGGGGTAAGAAAAAAACAGCCAGTAATGACATCGACATCACGTTCAGACTGCCGATCCCAGCAGCCATAATTATCATGATTGAAAAAACAACTGTTGCGGAAAATTTTGCTTAATCCTGTAGCGCTAAAAAACAGTGTTTTAAAGCTGATCCGGGCTCGCGCATTGTTAGGGTTCAGGCTAAGGTCGTTATTTAGGGTAACGCCGCCCCAGATCCCAGATTTTGTGTGCTTACCTGCGAACTCGACTAGCTTGTCAATCGCACCCTCCAAAATCACAGTGTCAGGATTCAGTAAAAGTATGTATTCAGCCTGGCCGGCTTTTGCTCCAACATTGACGCCGCCAGCAAACCCTAGATTGGCACCAGTTTCGATTAGTTGAATGTCGGGGAATTTATCCCTGATCAACTCCACTGAGTTATCTGAAGAGTTGTTGTCAACCACGATAAGATTTATATCGGTCGACTTGGTTTCTTTGTACACGGACTCAATCGCTCTTACGGTGTAATCCGCCGTATTGTAAGAGACAAGAATGATATCAACTCGAGTCATTGTTCAATCATTCCATATTCAATCGTTTTGATGCCAGTTTTAATCACTTTAGCGGGATTGCCCGCGACGATGCAGTTTGATGGGACATCTTTAGTCACTACGCTGCCTGCGGCAACCACAACGTGATCACCCAGAGTGATATTAGGCATAATTATTGATGCACAACCAATGAAACAATGCTTTCCAATAACCGTTCTTGCAGCATGCCGTCGGGTTGCAAAATCATGCGCTAAAATGATGGCATCAAAAGCTACCATCGTCTTTGAACCGATTGTCAGACCTTTAGGGTTTGTTTTATCGATGCGAGCCTTGAACGACATGTGTACATCCGGAGCGATGTCCATGCCGTATATTGTGCGGTAATACCAGGTACGTGCATATAGTAGGCGGTTGCGTAGGTTTACCAGAACCATAAACATGCGTTGATTGACAAAACGGGCTCTCATATTTATCAGACCTTATTTCATTTTACGTTTATAAGCAGCTTTGACTTGGGTTATGTGTGAAAGCTTAGTGACAGAGTCATTAAGTTGTTCATGATACTTTGCCCAACTTATGGAGCCCAATACAAAAAAGAACATCGGTTGTATTTTGCCGAAATAATCAACCGTGAAGCCGATTAAGATGAGCGACATAGATGCCATTATCCAAGAATTAACCATCCATTTCACCGCAGGATGATGCTTATGAAGAACACTTAGGACATTAAAGACCGCATAGAAACTACAAAGCAATAATATAAAGCCGGCAAATACTCCATGCTGCATAGTGACAAGAAGCCAAAAGCTGTCAATACTAGAGTTCATCCATTCTGGGCGTGACCAGTCGTGTAGGCCAATACCCAGCACAGGACTGTCAGCAATGTCGTCCATGGAGTGCTCCCACTGCAGCATTCGGTAATAACCAGTTACGGGGTTAAATGTCAGATACGAAATCAGGATGGCAAAAAAGCCCCGATTAGACAGGGCATTGATAAGCAAGAAACCAGCGAAGGAAAAGAATATCAATGCTGACCAGAGTCGCTTAGCGCCCTGCCAGTTATAGGCTAGTACGGCTGTCGCGCCCTGAAAGACTACGGCAAGTAGCGGTGCTGAAGACAACGTTGTAATCATGCCGATTAAAAGCGCAAGCACACGTCCAAAGTTGATCCATTTGAATTTATTGATAACAAGTAGTATCGCAAATGGAAAGAAAATTGCACCAATCGTCCCATACAAAATCGGATGAGCAAACAGATTGGTCGTCCGCATTATGCCAAAGCGAATGTAATAATGTGTATACAGGCGGTAATCCAGCGAGTTGTTCCCCGTAATCATGGTTGCCCATTCATGCAGGATGCGGTGTTTGGCAAATGCCTCGTAAAGCGAGAAAAACACCAGCAAAGAAAGAATGATGACGAACCCAAGGTTTACATAATAGTAGCGTTTAGGCGTGGTAATAAATAAACGTGCCAGATAGAACGAGCCTAATACCTCAATCGCCAAAATACCGGATGATTCCAGACCTTTTTGCACACCGTGATTATACATCAGGCTGGCAGTGGCAAGTATAATGAAGGCGGCTAGCAGAATGTCGACAAAGTCGGCTTTATCTAAAACCTGTTTAATGTTGATGATACTGGCTATTAACGCCATGCCTAAGACAACCCGGTAAGTTTCGATTCTTAAGGAACCGAGCAGGTAGTGAAACTCCACCGGAATAAAAATGGAGATTATAAAAAGTATGGTCAGTATTCTTAGAATCATACGTTTGGGGCTTCACTAATCTGTGGACGGGACAGCAGTTTTTGCTGGAAAAATAAACTTATAACGATTGCGACCAGTACCCCGTTTGCCAACAAGGTCGCTGTCGCTGCTCCTTCAATACCATATTTGGGGATCATAATGATATTGGCGGCTAAATTTACAATCATCGCCACGGTAAGCGCGACGTTTAGGAAGCGAACTTTTTCACTGGCAATGAACATAAACGAAAAAGTTAAGCTTGCCGCTCTCAACAGCTGCGCTAACAGTAATATAGCTAAGGCTTGTTTGGCAGCTAAGTACTCTGGTTTAAACACCTGAAGTATCAAGTCAGACAAAGCATACATGATACCTGTCACCACCAGTAAGACAGCGATAACTAAAAAAGTTGCCTGCCAGAAAAATTTCCATAGCCTAACAGGTTGATGATTGTATATTGCTAATAGTCTGGGGTAAATTGTTGCGTCTAGTGCCCCTAGAAAAAATAGGCTGATATAAGATACTTTGGCTGCAACATTGTATAGCGCCACCTCTTCATTACCCAAGAAGTAACCGACCATCAGCGCATCAGCAAAAATCATCATAAATGAAAACAATGAGATGGGTGCAAAAGGAAGCGACTTAATGAATAGCTGTTTCAGCTTAGGAGCGCTTGGTTCTGCCCAGTCGCCATCTTTTACAAACGGTTTGACAACCAGAAACGAAAAGACACCGGTTACAACAAGGGATGCAATATAGACAATGACGTGTCCACCGCCGTCGGAAAAAAAATTCCACGTGAAACCGATCAGGACTAAAAAGCAAATGCCGGGAAGGGCATTTTGAGTAAGCACTGAAAGCGCGCTGTGGCGGATTGCTTTTAAGTAAAAGCTATTGACGAACATAAGGTTGAAAAAGATGACACAAAGCGATGCCAGCATTAATTCGCTCAGCGGAATTTCGCCATGGAAAAATGCTTCACGAACATATGGGCTCATGATTAGCCAGACGGCAGCTGACAGCAACGAAATTAATAACACCAGCTGGTGCGTATTTTTGAGGTAGGCTTTCTTAAAATCGAGGTGATCTTCAGGCGCACTGGCAACTTCTTTGACGATTAACTGATCCATACCAACACGACTGATAAGCGCGACTCCTGACACGAATATCATCAACAGAAAAACCACGCCGGCATTGCCTAGACTCAACTGTCGTGTAATCAAGATAGCGACTGCAAAATTAAGCGCCACACCGGTAAAGCGCGCCACCATTGATAGGGCGCTTTGAATGATCAGAGGGTTATTGAGCAGCTTGTTTAGAATTTGCATTATTTAAGTCAGACTTCCGTCAATGTAGTCACCTAAGTACTTAACTAACTGCTGTCGTTTCTGGTTGTCTGATTCTGCAGGGCACGCTAAGTGCT
>CALAJG010000324.1 GCA_937923375.1 uncultured Leucothrix sp. | reverse complement strand
CGTTGCATGATCAATCCAAGCCTCGGTCCGATTTTGCCAGAAGATGAGCAGCCAGAAACCTCGCCTTTCTATATTGTTGAAGTAGCCTTGGTCATGGCAGGGTTAGTCGTGTTCATTTGGCTTTGTACTTTAGGTGCTGCGGGCACACTTGGAAATATCGTGCCATTTGGTGGCTTGGTTATTCCATTGCTATGGATCGGTTTTATGTTCCTAGCCTTTATCCTTACCAGAAAGCTAAAGCCGGGTGGGTTCTTCTTCTCCGATCTGTGGTATGAGTTCTTTATGGGCTTGGTACCACCAACCGTACTGATCGCCTTTGCACTGGGTTCAATTCTGATGGGCTTTGCTACGCCGGCTGAAGCCGCTGCCTGTGGTGCCTTTGGTTCAGTGCTGTTAGCTATCTTTTATGGCAAGTTCTCCTTCTCTGTCAGAGGAGCTGACCTTAAGACGTTACTAGCGGCAATTATCTACTTTGTAATCCTGGCATGGGCTGCTTACGCTGTGCTCGGCATCAGGCTTGATGTTTCGACGACGACCGGAATGGTGGTTGCTGCAGCTATTGCCTTGGCCGGCATTATTGCACTTTATATTATGATGAAGAATGCGGGCGATGCCTTGATCAAAACCCTGGAAATCACGGTTCTGATTATGTTCTTAGTAGCTGCCTCCAACTTCTTTGGTGCGGTGTTCTCGAACCTTGGCACACCAAAAATGCTGACCGAGATGCTGCTGTCCTTCGACCTGTCAGCTGGTTGGACACTGTTCCTTATTATGGCGCTGATCTTCTTGCTGGGCTGGCCGCTGGAGTGGGTACCGATCGTGTTGATCATTGTGCCGATTCTATTGCCAGTGGTTGAAACATTGGGTCCTGCGTTTGGTTTGGATCGAACGGATCTACTAGTTTGGTTTGCGATACTGGTCGCGGTGAATCTTCAAACCGCCTGGTTGAGCCCGCCTGTCGCCTTGTCTGCCTATTTCCTAAAGGGAGTCGTACCCGAGTGGGATCTAAAAGATATCTACTTAGGCATGATGCAATTCATGGTCATTCAGCTGATTGGTTTGCTGTTGATCGTTTCGTTCCCGCAGATAGCGTTGTGGTTGCCCAACTTCATATACGGTGGATAGCGAATAAACTATGGCCAATGCGATCGGTTCCAACTCAACACTATTTCGTGGTATTGCGATCATGCAATTAGTGGCGGAATCGATTCGAGGTCTGTCAATTGCTGAAATAGTTGAATTGACAGGCCTGGCTAAGCCGACCGTGCACCGAATTGCGATTCAGCTAGAGGAAGAGGGCTTCCTTCAGAGGGGCCCGGATAAGCGCTTTGCCATTGGTTACAAGCTAAAACAGTTCTCACTATCTATCTTGTCAAATGTTGCGGTCGGTGCACCGCGACATGCGATATTAGAGTCGCTTGCTGAAGAAATTGGTGAGACCTGCAATTGTGCGATGCTAGATGGTAACCACACGGTTTATTTTGATCGCGTGGAGTGTAATTGGCCGATAAAAGTTGATTTGCATCTGGGTTCGCACTTGCCATTGCACGCAACCGCCAGTGGAAAACTATTTTTAGCTTATATGAGGCCTAAAGAACGCAGTCGACTATTGAACGCAACGACGCTGACTCAAAATACTGAACGCTCCTATGTGTCACCAGAATTGTTAGAGCCAGAGTTGAAAAAAATTAAAAAAGAAGGCGTTAGTTTTGATAACGAGGAATTTTTGTCCGGTATGGTGGCGATGGCAGTTCCAGTGTTTGACCAGACTAACCGAATTTGTTTTACGGTAGCAGTGCATGCCCCAACCACACGTAGAGATGTGGATGGCTTGAGAGAGTTTATTCCAGCCTTACAAAAAGCCGCAACGGCCTTGGCTTCTTACTACTGCCACGATGAAGGATAGAAAATGGAAAGCAGTCAATACGACTACATTATTGTTGGTGCGGGTTCGTCAGGTTGTGTTCTAGCCAATCGTTTGTCGGCTGACCCAGCTAATAAAGTGCTCATCCTCGAAGCAGGCGGGAGAGACTTGAATCCTTGGATTCATGTACCTGTGGGTTACTTTAAAACGATGCACAACCCGAAAGTCGATTGGTGTTATGAGACAGAGTCCGATCCCGGCATCGCGGGGCGTAAGTTGCAATGGCCACGTGGCAAAGTATTGGGAGGGTCGAGCTGTTTAAATGGTCTGCTGTATGTGCGTGGACAGGCTGAAGATTATGACCGCTGGGAGGAGCTGGGTAATACTGGGTGGTCTTATGAAGAGGTACTACCGTACTTTAAAAAATCTGAAGATCAGGCGCGTGGTGAGAATAAATACCATGGAGTTGGTGGTTTATTAAAGGTGTCTGATCTACGTCTGCGTCGTCCTATCGCAGACTTCTTTATAAAAGCAGCGACGCAAATTGGTATTCCACTCAATGACGACTACAACGGTGCGACTCAAGAAGGCGTGGGTTACTTCCAGCAAACCGCTCACAAAGGGTTTCGTTGGAGCACTGCTAAAGGCTTTTTGAATCCCGCTCGAAAGCGCGATAATTTAGAAATCATAACCAAGGCGCATACTTGCAAAGTATTGTTTGAAGGAACTCGTGCAGTTGGTGTTGAGTACCTAAAAAACGGCAAGCGAACTCAAGTGAAAGCCAGTCGCGAAGTTGTACTTTCAGCTGGAGCCATAGGGTCTCCTCAAATTCTTCAGTTATCGGGTATTGGTGATTCGGCTCTGTTGGAGAAGGTTAATGTTCCAATAGTGCACAACTTGCCGGGTGTTGGGCAAAACCTGCAGGATCATTTACAGATTCGATTGGTATTTAAGACCAGTCAGCGCACGCTTAACGATGAGTTGAACAGCTATTGGAAGCAGTTTAAGGTAGGCCTTGAATACATCCTAAAACGCACAGGGGCACTAACGTTAGCAGCCAGTCAGGTGGT
>CALAJG010000323.1 GCA_937923375.1 uncultured Leucothrix sp. | reverse complement strand
ATAGCGGTATTTATGTACTCGCTAAAGTCGTGCCTGGCATCATGGCTTTTGTTGCCTTATCGATATACACCCATCTGCTAACGCCTCAGGAATATGGTGTTTATACGCTGTTATTTTCGGCCGCATTATTTTTACACAGCGCCTTATTTAATTGGTTGCCAGTTGGCATGATGCGCTTTTGGCCTGGCGGCACCTACAGTGATCAAGCGTTTATTTCGACACTGGGTGTTTTATATTTACGTCTATTCATGCCAATTGCAGTTGTAGGAATATTTTTATTCTGGTTCTTCGGCGAACGTTATTACTCGCAGATTTCAGCAGGCTTTTTAATGCTTATGGGCTTAGCTGTATTAATGATTGCTCAACAGCTGCTGTCAGCGCAAATGTTGCCGGGCCGTTATGCGTTATTGACCATCTGTTATGCCATCTTGGCACTGTCTCTCGGTTCAGCCATGGCCTACTTTGGATTTGGCCCTGTCGGTGTGATTTTAGGCATCGCTTTGGGCATGTTAGTTCCGGCAATTCTCATTAGTGCCAGAAGTTGGGCTTTATTTGATAGGTCGTTATACACACCCGAGCTAACACAAAAACTTCTGATTTATGGTACACCGCTGGCGGCTTCGTTCTTCCTTGATGAAGTTGCCAATTTATCGGATCGTTATATGCTAGCTTTGTTGGTCGATGAAGCAGAAGCGGGTAAGTACGCAGTGGGTTATGACTTGGCAGGAAATACCATCATGATGATCATGAATGCTATTAACCTGGCTGCCTATCCTATGATTGTTAAGTTGTTGGATACAAAAGGAAAAGAAGCCGCATTGGAGTATTTTAACACTTATGTCATTCTACTACTGAGTATTTCAATTCCTGCCGTTGTTGGCTTATCCTTAGTCGGTCCCGGACTTGCTTCGCTAGTTATTGGAAAAGAGTATCAAGAATCAGTTGTTCTGGTATTACCGTGGGTGGCAAGTGCTATCTTTTTCATGGGACTTGGTGCATTCTACTTACACTTGCCGTTTCAATTAGGCAATAAAAACCTTGGTATATTCAAAATCGGTATTTACACGGCACTCATTAACTTAACACTAAACTTTTGGTTAATACCTGAGATGGGGATGCTCGGTGCAGCGATTGCAACCGTACTCTCATTTATGCTGAGTTGCATATTAGGGGTCTACTTTTCCAGAGAGGTATTCCCACTACCTTTTCCGGCAAAAGAAGTGTTCAAAATAATTATTGCGGCAACATTCATGGGGCTCTGCCTCTGGGTAGTAAAAGACTACAGAGGCTGGTTATGGTTGGTAGGACAAATGGCAATTGGCTTGGGCAGCTATGGTTTAGCCACTTACTTGCTCAACGTAGGTGGAGTTAAACAGCTAATTGCGGCACGTTATGCCTGATAGCGATCTTGCAAATAATCCCATGGCTTCGCCACCAAGCGGGCGACCTGGGCGCTCCCGTACATTAAATGCCATGAGGTCAATGTGCGCCCAGGGGATGTCCTTCGCTACAAACTCATTTAGGTAAAGGGCGGCAGTGATTGCGCCCCCGTAGCCGCTTTTCGAATTCACCATGTCAGCAACGGTACTTTTCAGGTTGCTAAAGTATGGCTGGTGCAATGGTAGTTGCCAAATTAGTTCTTCGCTAACAATAGACTGATCGTGGATGTCCCGGGCAAGATGGTAATCATTGCTAAACAAAACAGGTACTTCAGTGCCTAAAGCGACGCGAGCGGCTCCTGTCAGCGTGGCGAAATCAATAATGAGATCTGGTGACTTTTCGCAGGCAAGACTTAGTGCATCACAAAGCACCAGTCTTCCTTCAGCATCAGTGTTGTCAATTTCTACCGTAATGCCGCTTCGGGTGGTGATCACATCGCCCGGCCTGAATGCATCACCTGAAATCGCATTGTCGACGGCTGGGATCAATACCTCTAAAAATACCGGTAATTTGAATGCCATAACCAACTTGGCCAAACCCAGCACATGGGCCGCTCCACCCATGTCCTTTTTCATTTGCCGCATGAAGTTGGAGCCTTTGATATCGAGACCGCCAGTATCGAAGCAAACCCCTTTACCGACTAAAGTAAGTTTGTTGTCGTCAGGATCCCCCCAAGTTAAGGAAAGCAAACGCGGTGCATGGTCGCTAGCGCGTCCAACAGCGTGAATCGTCGGGAAATTTTGAGTGAGCAAGTCATCGCCGACAATCTCGTTAAAGTCGGCCTTGTACTCGCTGGCCAAGGTCTCAAGTTCTTGCGAGAGGTGCTCAGGCATCATATGGTTTGCAGGCAGGTTAATCAGGTCGCGGACAGTACACAGTGAATCATAAAATGCCATAACGACTGTTTTCATATCTTCTGGCAAGTGAAGCAGTGCTTGGTGCTTATCCCGATCGATAAAATGATCAAATTGGTAACTGCCCAAGCCCCAGCCAATTAGTGCTTGAGCTTGTTCTGTTTCAGTCCAGTCACAATGTAGCTGATAGCGGGTTGCGGGAAGCTTAGAGGGTAGTCCTGCTAAAGACCAGCGACGCTCTCCAGACTCAGCCACACCAACTAATACTTCTATTAATTCGCCGTCGCCATTGCTAATCAAGCAATGTTGGCCATCTTCAGCTTTGAAGTCGCTCTGACTAATCCAGTTAGCAACGGCTGGTTTAGAGTGACTAACCAGAGCGTCAAGCTGGCTTTTAGAGACAGGCGTCAGTGGAATGTAACTGTGCTTTAAATCGCTGGAATAAGGCATGATGTCAGGATGCTCCAAGTGTTTCTGCTAGTTCAATAATAGGTTTGCTGTAAAGGCTTGAAATGATGTCGGTGTATTCAGCATGAGTTTCATCAATGATGCCGAGTCGCAGAAGCAAGTCGATGTTGACCAGGTTGCAATTATCTTTGAATTCATCTGTTGTTTCGGTAATTCTTGCCATTTCTTCAATTGGCATTAGCTGAAAAGAGTCGACTTCACCATCAGTGTTATGGGGGGTGAATGCTTCATCCAGCCAAAGGTCATACGCAAAGATTCCATCATTGTTCAAGCCTCGATGGGTTTGCGAGCAATAGTGAATTTCACCTTTAAATTCTGCCAGTTGGGCAACAGATTTGCTAATGGCTGCTTCTTCAGCAGCTTCTTTGATTAAATTATCTATGAGTCCTATTCCTTCAGGTTGACCGCCGGCAACGATCTGATCTAGTTGCCCGGGCCAGAACGGTTTATTTTTTGAGCGAACAGCAACCCATACGAAGATACCACTTGGTTTGCGAACCAATCCATTGAGATGGATTCCGTAACCCTTAACGCCCAGAAATGCGACGGCCGCTCTTTCTAAAAGCATCACGGTAGGGCCTTGAAATTCAGTACTAATGCTATATTGTTCCCCGACCCATGAGTCGATGACATCACTCTTGTATAGCGAGCGCATAATAGGATTAACGGCTGCTGTACGTTTCTCAGCCGTGTCGAGAGCAGGATTTAGATGTAAACCAGTAGCATTTTCCGAAAATACTTCAGGCCAGTTCAGTAGGTTTGCGACATGATCTTTATGCGCTAAGCCGTAGCAACGATTATCTATTAAGAACGGTATGAACAGGTCTTTTTGGTATTGGTTGCACTGCTGAATGTGTCGTAAATAGCCCATGTTATTCCATTTCAGATTTCGATACGAAGATAAGCACTTTGTCTAACCAACGCGTTGGAAGCAGCCTGCGTAAAGTTCCGAATAGGTAGGTCGGAAACGTTACATAATAGCGAGGCTTGGGATGCTGACTTTCCAATGCATGTACAACCTTTTTTAAGACCGCATCAGCTGGTAATGTAAACGGAGCGGCTGGGCCAACCTTTTCCATGCGCTTGATTTGTTTTTGGTATTTAAACTTATGCACGCTATTTTCGATATCAACATTGGCTTTAAGTGCAGCTAAGGCATTTTGACGAAACTTACTTTCTACAGGCCCGGGTTCTATGAGGCTAACGTCAATATTGCTTGATCTTAGCTCTAGTCTCAATGTGTCGGCAAAGCCTTCGATGGCGTATTTGCTGGCATTGTAGGCCCCCCTATAAGGAAGGGCTATCAAACCCAGTACTGAGCTGTTGAAAATAATACGAGCAGAAGGTTGTTCTCTGAGGAGGGGAATGAGCGAATTAGTCAGCTCAATCCATCCAAAAACATTGGTGGCAAACTGTTTTTCTAATGTGCTTCTGTTTAGATCCTCAACCGCGCCGGTTTGGCCATAAGCGCCATTGTGAAATACTGCGTAAAGCTCCTCATTGCAGAGAGACTTTAGTTCAGCAACAGCCTTTTTTATGCTTGCGGAGTCCGATACATCCAATAGCAAGGCATCAAATCCTTCGCTTTGTAATTGGCTAACATCTTTCGGCTTTCTAGCAGAAGCAACGACACGATATCCCAGCGCTTTCAGACCTTTCGCGCAACAATAACCAATGCCACTTGAGCAGCCTGTAATGAGTATATTTTGCATGCTGCATATCCTAACAGAAAGACATAAAAAAAGGCTCTGTATCTTTCAATACAGAACCTTTTTGCAGGCGAATTTTCCCGTTCAATAAGCGCCTCGACCGTGAAAAACAACGGTTATGGTTTTTATTATGAGAAAGATGTCGGTATGTATTTTCCAGTTATCGACATAATAGCAATCAAGGCTGACTCTTTCCCGGTAAGTCGTGTCATTGCGACCACTAACTTGCCACAAACCTGTCATGCCGGGTCGAGTTGATAAGTACTTCCCCGCGAGTTGTCCGTAGCGTCTAAGTTCGTCTTCGACGATAGGCCTTGGTCCTACAAGGCTCATGTCCCCTTTAAGCACATTAAACAGCTGTGGGAGTTCATCCAAGCTTGTTTTACGTAAGAAGTGACCAATCGATGTTATCCGTGGGTCGTTCTTAAGTTTGAAATCTTTTTCCCATTCTTCGCGAGCGCTTGGACAACTAGCAAGTACTTCTTCCAAACGCTGCTTTGAGTTCACAACCATACTGCGAAACTTGAGACACTTAAAGGTTTTGCCGCCATATCCTACGCGTTCTTGAGCGTAGAATGATGAACCGCCATCACGGTGAATTAAAAAGGCTATAATAATGAGTATCGGAGACAATATTATTATTAGCAGTAGTGAGCCTATAAAGTCCAGGGAGCGTTTGAGCATGTTGCTACCAAGGTCCAAATCAGAGCTCTTCCAGTGAGCCGACACTTTTTCCATTGTCTATCCTCGTTGATAGTAGGGGCTAGTATGTTTCGTTGATGTATATTTAATTCAGCGCCCGTTAATATGGAACGTCTTTACCATCAGACGGTATAGAAAAACATTTGTGTGGTAAGTCAGTGCTGGCTCAAGTAGGAAAAATAACCAATGTGGTTTCGAGTTGCTTATGGACCTGCGATGGATTTAAAATCTAACTTATTGCTTCAGAGGTCTTGAAAGTCTATGCTTCAGGCCAATATCTGCTTCATGGATTGTTACTGGAATTTTGGAGTTTAAATAAGCATGCCGATTTATGAATATCAATGTGCAGAGTGTGATCACATTGAGGAAGTAATACAAAAAGTAAGCGATGACGCATTAGTAAAATGCCCGGCTTGTAACAAGCCCGCTTTGAAAAAAAATGTCACTGCAGCAGGCTTTCGATTAAGCGGAGGGGGGTGGTACGAAACTGACTTTAAGAGTGGCGAAAAGAAGAACCTAACAGACAGCGGTTCTGAAAAAACTAAAAGCGATAAAGAAAAACCAGCTGCTAAGCCTGAAAAAACAACCGAGAAAAAAGCTAGCAGCAGTTCCGATACAGGATAATTAGGATTTAATCACACATAGTTCAGTCGATTAAGTAGTTGCTCGTGTGTAGTCGCAAGGTTACAGGCGAGCACGCTGGTGGTTTCCAGAGTCAACTGTTGGCCTGAGAGGTCTGTGAAACACCCGCCAGCTTCATTCACTATTACGGCTAGTGCCGCAATATCCAAAATGTTTACGTCAGATTCTAAGATAATATCGATCTTACCACTTGCCAGTAGATGGTAATGATAGAAATCACCGTAGCCTCGAATACGGTGTACCTGTTGCACTAGTTCGCCGACGGTTTGCCACTGAGGTTTTCCAGCAATCGAGGCGATATTGCCTAGTGATAATGTAGCTTTACTTAGCTCAGCAATATCACCGACAGCGATTTTTTCTCCATTGAGCCAAGCACCTTGCCCCTTTTCTGCGTAAGCCATCTCTTTAAAACCTGGGGCATTTGAGACACCCACTATCAGCTCAGTACCACGCATTAAAGCAATTTGTGTGGAAAAAAACGGGTAGCCTCTGACAAAGCTTTTAGTACCATCAATAGGGTCTATTAACCAATTATATTCAGCGTCCTCATTGACCTTGCCAGTTTCCTCCCCAAAAAATCCATGATCAGGGAAAGCGCCTAAAATAATTTTCTTGATAGTTTCTTCTGTTTCGATGTCAGCAATGGTTACCGGGCTTTGATCCGATTTTATTTCAACTTCAAAATCTCCCGCATAATATTTTTCAATCACTTGTTGTGCTGCTTTTGCAGCTTCAATTGCTGTTGTCAGAAACGGTGACATGATAAGGTTCCTTGAATAAATTTAGCTAAGAAAACTGATCTATGATAATGGATCCGGGAACTTACTGCAGCTTAGCAGACCATATATACGACAATTTTAATCAATGAGATGTATTCGATGAAACTAATAAAACTGCTTATTACGTTGCTGTTAACAACTTCAGTGATGGCAGGTCCATTGCAAGGGCCACATAAACATGGAAGCCTGGAAGTGGCAATTATTAATGAAGAAGGCTTTTTGATATTTAAAATAGTCATGCCTTCAAAAGATTTACTCGGTTTCGAGGGCTCTCCTAAGACTAAAAAGAAGAAGGAGATGATCGCCAAACAGTATGCAAAACTCTACGAAGAAAAAGCACTGCCAAAACTCTTTAAGTTCGTGCCGGCTGGAGCCTGCAAGCCTTTCAGCGCAGATATGTATTCCGATATGCTGGATTACCATGAACATAGTGATCCTAAAGATAGGGTTTCAAAAGGCCCTCAGGATGTACATTCTGTTGGTGACAAGAATGGTCACAGTGATTTCTTTTTGAATTATACGTTTGAATGCGACAAGGTTGACTTGATTCAAATTACTTTCCATGAGGTTTTTCCTAGCATAAAGCGTGTTAACTTTTATGGGGAGGGTGAAGCCCAAGGTAAAGTGGTCGCCACGGTTAAGGCAAAAGACGCAATTATTTCAGGGAAGCAGTAACAAGACATTTTATATTCTGATGAATAGTGAACAGCTAATCGATAGCTTTCTGGATGCCTTGTGGTCAGAACGAGGTTTGAGCCAAAATACACTGGCGGCCTATGGAAGAGATCTTAAGGCTTGGGCTTATTGGTTGGAGCAAAGCAAGTATTCTGACCTGTTGGCAGCGGACTCCGCAACCTTGCAACAGTATTTGGCTCATCGAGGAAGGCAGGGAGCTAAAAGTAGTAGCATGGCCCGGGTGTTATCGAGCTTGCGCCGCTTCTATCGTTATCAGTTACGGCAGGGATATATAAGTGAAGATCCATCAGCGTTAATTGACGCGCCCCGCATAGGCCGGTTATTGCCAAGTTCGCTGTCTGAGGAGCAGGTTGATCGTTTGCTTGAAGCGCCTGATGTTGACTTATCATTGGGCTTACGCGATAGGGCGATGTTGGAGCTGTTGTATGCTGCGGGTCTCAGAGTGACTGAGCTGGTCTCTTTGGAAGTGTCGCAGCTAAATTTGCATATTGGTTTAGTCAGGATTATTGGTAAAGGTAACAAAGAACGGCTCGTTCCATTAGGGGATGTTGCGGTGGATTGGGTTAAGCGTTATCTTAATGTCGCAAGAAAAGAGCTGATGCGGGGCAATGGTACTTGCAACGCGGTTTTTGTGACACGTCGGGGGGCAGGGATGACCCGGCAAGGGTTTTGGTATCTGATAAAACGCTACGCCAAGCAAGCGGGAATTCAACAGGCTCTGTCGCCCCATACTTTGCGCCACGCTTTTGCGACTCATCTATTGAACCACGGCGCGGATTTACGGGTCTTACAGATGTTACTGGGTCATAGTGACCTCTCGACTACTCAAATATACACACACATCGCTCAGGCAAGATTGCAAGAGGTGCACCAAAAACATCATCCTAGGGGGTGAACTGGCGCATCTATTCAGCGTGCTGACAGCGTATGCTTATTAATGTACGAAAAAAACCATGGTTGAAAAAATACAATGATGAAAAAATTATGTTGGGCTGCGACTTTGGGGCTAAGTCTTGTTGTTAGCGGTGTTTCTCTCGCTGATGATGTAGTAGTTGACTCAGAAGCGACGACCAAGAAGTTAAGCGACGTGCTGCTGAAGACATTTAAAAGTGCGCCTGACTCGGTTGCAGAAAGCCAAATTCCCGGCCTATATCAGGTAATGTACGGTACGGAAATAGTTTATCTGAGCGCTGACGGCCAATATTTTATCAGCGGTGATTTGCTGAATCTAAAAACGCGTGAAAACCTTTCAGAAGTTGCTCAACGCGGTGTTCGAAAGAAGATGGTTGATGCGATGGAAATCAAGCCAGTAACGTTCAAAGCCAAAGATGAAAAGCACGTTTTGCGTGTATTCACGGATATTGATTGTGGTTATTGCGCTAAGTTGCATCGCGAAATGGAGCAAATAAATGCCAAAGGCATTACTGTAGAATATCTGGCTTTCCCTCGGGCGGGTATAGGTTCTCCTTCTTACGACAAGATTGTTAGTGTTTGGTGCGCCGATGATCAGCAAACCGCGATGACAAAGTCAAAGGCAAGACAGCCTGTTGAATCCAAGACTTGCAGCAACCCCGTAAAAGACCATTATGCCTTAGGGCAGGGGTTGGGTGTGAACGGTACACCGGCTTTGCTGATGGAGTCGGGTCAGTTGATTCCAGGTTACGTACCTGCGGATCGTTTGATCACCATGTTAGATGAAGCCAAGCCAAAAACAATTTTTAATCAATAGCTCGGTGAATAAGCTTTAATTAATTTATAGCATAGGTATACTTACGCTATTAGCAAGACAGATTACAGGAGAGTGCCAGTTTTGTCTGGCCGCCGAAGACGCAAATCCGCCCGGAAACGCTCAGGTAAAGAAGACTGTAGTTTGTGCTAGCTCTGGAGAACGGCATTATTATAATAGTGCCTACCGAAGGGTTTAACTCGTTTCAAATGAAATGGGGAATATCTCAGGTATCAGGACAGAGGGGCGGCAGATGATTTTCATCTGCCGCCTTTTTTTATGGAGACTGATATCAGATGTCACAACGTACCGTTCTATATGATCACCATGTAGCCGCCGGCGCTAAAATAGTTGATTTTGCAGGTTGGGAAATGCCCATTCATTATGGGTCTCAGGTTCAGGAACACCATCAAGTTAGAAACGCTGCTGGCGTATTTGATGTTTCTCATATGGTTGTTGTAGATATCCGCGGTGAAGGTGCACAAGCTTTTTTACAGTACATTCTTGCCAACGATGTCGCGAAGTTAAAGGTGTCAGGTAAAGCCCTCTATAGCGCGATGCTTAATCCAGAAGGTGGCGTTATCGATGACCTTATCGTTTACTATCTTGGTGAGCAGTTTTATCGTTTGGTTGTTAATGCCGGAACGCGAGAAAAAGATCTGGCTTGGTTAGACAAACAAAAAACTGACTATGCCATCGATCTTAAGGTGCGGGATGATTTGTCAATCCTGGCCGTTCAGGGGCCTCAAGCGATTGCAACGGTTCAATCACTTTTATCTGAATCGGATCGAAAAACTATCGATAGCCTCGGGGTTTTCTTCGGTGTGGATGTGGCCGGCATGTTTGTTGCCCGTACCGGATACACGGGTGAGTCGGGTTATGAAATCATGATGCCAAATGATCGGGTAGGGGCCTTCTGGGATCGTTTGTTAGCGGCAGGAGTTTTACCCGTTGGCTTGGGCGCACGTGACACCCTGCGACTCGAGGCAGGCATGAATCTTTATGGTTCAGATATGGATGAAACCACTTCACCTCTGACTTCAGGTTTAAATTGGACAATTGCCTGGGAGCCTGCTGAAAGAGACTTCATCGGCCGTGTGGCGATTCAGTCTGAGCAAGATGCTGGAGTAAAACAAAAATTAGTGGGCTTGGTGCTGCTTGATAAAGGCGTACTGCGTGGACATCAGAAAATTTACTGTGACGCTGGAATAGGTGAAATAACTAGCGGAACCTTCTCACCAACCTTAGGCAAGTCGATTGCCTTAGCGCGCGTGCCACATGATATTGGTGGTCACTGCGAAGTTGAAATTCGTGGCAAACGCCTGGCAGCGCAGGTAGTTAAACCTGTATTTGTACGCAACGGCAAATCAATGCTTGAATCCTAAACGATAACCCTTTTTAACTATGGAGATAAATCAATGAGTAACGTACCAACTGAATTGAAATACACAAAGTCGCATGAATGGGTACAAACGAATGGTGATGGAACGGTAACCATTGGTATTACTGACAATGCTCAAGAATTGCTGGGCGACTTAGTGTTTGTTGAGCTGCCTGAAGAAGGGTCAGTTTTAGCAGCAGGTGACCAGTGTGCGGTGGTTGAATCAGTGAAAGCTGCCTCAGATGTTTATGCACCGATTAGCGGGGAAATCATTGCGGTCAATGTTTCTTTAGAAGATGAACCTGAGCAGGTTAATTCAGACCCATTTGGTAACGGATGGTTGTTCCGAATGCAGCCCGAGCAGCCCGAGCAAATAGCAGCACTTCTCGACGCATCAGGCTATTCAGATACCTTAGAAGCCTAATTAATACGCTTAAGAACAACCCGTTGGGGAAATCCTAATTATGAACAATTCAGTACCACATTCACTAGCCGCACTTGAACAAAAAGACGATTTTATCTCTCGCCATAATGGTCCCGATGAGTCTGAAGTCACTGCTATGCTGGAGACTGTCAAGGCAGCGAGCTTAGATGAGTTGATTCGCCAGACCGTTCCGGCGAAGATATTACTCGATGAACCATTGGCGCTGAGTGACGCTTGTTCAGAACAGGATTCTCTGGAGTATTTAAAACAATTAGCCGAGCAAAACACGGTGGCGACTTCGTATATTGGTATGGGCTACTATGACACGGTCGTGCCACCGGTTATTTTGCGCAACGTCCTTGAAAATCCCGGTTGGTATACGGCTTATACACCTTATCAGCCCGAAATCTCTCAGGGTCGTCTAGAAGCCTTGTTGAACTATCAACAAATGGTCACTGACCTAACAGGCATGGATATCGCAAATGCTTCATTATTAGATGAAGCGACGGCGGCCGCTGAAGCAATGGCGCTGTGTAAGCGTTCCAATAGAATCAAAACGGATAAATTTTTCGCAGACCACAATGTACACCCACAAACATTGGATGTATTGAAAACGCGAGCGCATTATTTTGGTTATGAGCTGGTGGTTGGTGATGTGAGGTCAGAACTAAGCAAGCACGAAGTATTTGGCGTATTGGTTCAATACCCCGATACAACGGGAGCAATAACTGATATTGAAGCCGTTATCAGTCAAGCGCATGATCAAAAGGCCTTGGTTTGTGTGGCGGCCGATTTGATGAGTTTATTGTTGTTGAAAGCGCCGGGAGAAATGGAGGCTGATGTGGTTCTTGGCTCTGCGCAGCGCTTTGGTGTGCCAATGGGCTTTGGTGGACCGCACGCTGCATTTTTTGCCGTTCGCGACAAATTTAAGCGTACCATGCCAGGGCGCTTGATTGGAGTATCGGTTGATAAAAAGGGCGATACAGCATTGCGTATGGCGTTACAAACGCGCGAGCAACATATACGCCGTGACAAAGCTACATCTAATATATGTACCGCTCAGGCGTTACTGGCAAATATGGCGGGACTGTACGCGGTATATCACGGTCCGGATCGTCTCAAGCAGATAGCTCAACGTATCCATCGCATGACTAGCATGGTAGCGATGGCGTTACAGCAACGAGGCTTCAAATTAGAAAACGATAGTTGGTTTGATACCCTAACCGTTAATTTTGGTAGTGATAGGGATACGGTTTACCAGCAAGCTTTGAATGTGGGCATTAATTTGCGCCTGTTAGGTGATGATAAGCTCAGTTTGAGTTTCGATGAGCGAAAGACTCGTGCTGATATTAATTTATTGCTAGATGTTTTACTGGGTGCTGGGCATGGTTTGGTGTTGGATGACTTGGACGCTAGTTGTATTGATGGGGTGGCGGCTATCCCTGAACAATACCAACGGAATACTGACTACCTGACGCATCCTGTGTTTAATTCTTATCATTCAGAAACAGAAATGCTACGTTATCTCAAGCGTCTGGAAAATAAGGACTTTTCTCTGACTCACGGGATGATTCCTCTGGGCTCTTGTACGATGAAGCTCAATGCTACCAGTGAGATGCTACCAGTTACGTGGCCAGAGTTTGCTGATATTCATCCGTTCGCTCCTAAGCAGCAAACGGTAGGCTACCGCAAGATGATTGCTGAACTCGAAGCGTACCTTACAGAAATTACCGGTTATGATGCTATTTCAAGTCAGCCAAACTCAGGCGCACAGGGTGAATATGCCGGGCTTGTTGCGATCAGCCGTTATCATGCCAGCCGTGGTGAAGGCCACCGTAATGTGTGCCTTATCCCCAGCTCTGCACATGGTACCAATCCTGCCTCAGCGGCAATGGCAAGCATGAAAGTGGTGATTGTAGAATGTGATAGCAATGGTAATGTGGATATAGAAGATTTTCGTG
>CALAJG010000322.1 GCA_937923375.1 uncultured Leucothrix sp. | reverse complement strand
TGAATCCCCTTCTCTAATGATTGCTAAACGAATACAAGAAATGGGAATTGGTAAGCTAATAGTTGCTGAACCTAATATTAGCGAATGTGATGGACTTGATCTAAGGAGCTACAGGGATGTTGTAAATGAAGCGGATGTTTTAGTGTTATTAGTGAAACATAAAGATTTCTTTGATTTAAACCTATTGATACCCAAAAATCGAGTTGTAATTGACGCCTGTGGCATCCTGGAGCACGGAACCGTTCATAAATGTAAATGAGCTACCAAATTCGCCATCTAGCAACAGGTTAATTAACTTACGCTAAGAACTGATTGATACACATCTACAATACTAAGTAAAGGCAGAAGAATAATTAAAAGTAATAACTAGATATTAACCTAGTTTTTCATTGTTTAGCAGTATTTTCATATATTTCACTGTAGACAAAGACCACTTATCTCCATTTTGAATCATTCAGTACGGTATTTCTGCGAGCAGACTATCTGGTGGGGTAAAATAATGATAAATGTTCTTATATTTGCTGTGTTAATCAGGCAAGAAATTCAAAATTTTTGGAAAATTTAAACTTTTATACTATTACACCATTTAGTTCAAAATACTTTATGTAGAATGGATTTTAAAAACTAATGAGAATAGAAAATAAAGATTACAATGACACCATTTTTCTTCGCTTTATTGCTATTATCCTCGTAGTAAACTCGCATTTGGATGCCTATTATCCAGTCGAATACTTGGGAACTGGAGGCGGAATAGGTAACACGCTATTTTTTATGCTCTCGTCATTTGGAATTTTTTTAAGCCAGCAAAGAAGGCCTAAAGACTTTAAGAGTTGGTATTCAGACAGGATAAAGAAATTATATCCACCAATATGGGTTACACTTATACTAATAATTATACCAATGAATCTTTACCTAGGCGAATTTCACATAGACGACTTGGTAGACTTTGCAGGAAATTTCTTTTATCCGCCATTTTGGTTCTTCAAAGCACTAATAATTTACTATTTCATTGGTTGGTTCATATTAAATAATTTCTCAAATAAAAAGCTTTTCACTGGAATCGCAATATCTTTCACTATATATGTAGTTTTATATCTATTTTACTTGGACCTATCAGAATTTAACATTGAGACCTCACCTTTCAAGTATTTCTATTACTTCATAGTATATTGCTTAGGTATGTACATGGCACTGAAGTCTAAACATATTAAATACTCTGGAAAAAGGGATATTGCTATTGCCTTGTTTTCTTTAATTGTGATTTATTCTCATAAATACATGATGACAAAGGGAATATTATTAAACATCCAATTTATTCAACAAATATTCTATATATTTTTAGCTTACTATCTGCTGAAAATAAGCAGATCATCATTGATTAAAGAAAAACTAATGAATAGCATTTTATCGAAGCCAATTATATTCATTGGGGGCCTAACTTTAGAGATTTACATTGTTCATGTATCTACTAAGTCATTATTTTTAGACTTAGGCCTACCATTTCCTTTAAACATTATTTTGTTTTTATGTTTAGTTATAATCCTATCAATAATAATCAACAAAATATCATCACACTTAGTTTCTTTAAGTATATTTCAACCCATTAAAGTCAATGCTTAAAATGACAAAAAATTAACGGTTGCCTTGGCATTAGTGATATTAGTTAAACGACAGGCTGTACTAGCTCATAGGAGCTCCAAGTTCACTTGATGGTAAAGGATAGTTTTAAAACGACGAATGCTTAGAGCATGCCACTAGTCAGAAAAAGCACCCTCTTAACAGTTAATATTTCGATGGTATTACTAACAACAGGATAAAATAGGCTATAAACGGACTTAAATAGAGGTTTTCTCAGTGGATTTTATTAAAAATTTTAATTTTGAACATACAAGATCCTCTATTTATGCAGTGGTGATAACACTGATGCTCCCAGCGTCATTAAATGCAGTGAGTGCCAAGGAAATACCTACGTTTATGGGCGGATTTGAAACAGGCGACGATTATCAATGGGATCAGTTTCACTATAATGAACAGTTTGATAAAAGTAGGCAGTTTTCAGTGGTTACTAGCCCTGTCAGACACGGTAAATATGCCGCTAAACTAACAGTGAATGATGGCGACGTGTTTAGACAAACAGGTGGAGAAAGAGCTGATTTCTTGCGCTCTGGTCTCCATGATGAAAAGGAAGGCGATGAATACTGGTATGCATGGTCAACTTTTTTTCCAAGCGATTGGCAAGCTCCAAAAGATTGGTTCGTTTTTGCTGATTGGCACTCTAGCTATGACGAGGTCTGTCAATTGCTTCAATTTGAAGTAACCCCTGACAATGCGCTTCTTGTCAAGGTAATGACAGGTAATGTCTCCGGATATCAATGCTTTGAGGGTAGTGGTACGGCCTTTAAAACTAGCGAGGTCTTTGATAGGAAAGTAAACAAAAATACCTGGAATGATTTTATCGTGCATGTTAAGTGGACTGCACATGCAACGGGTGTTATCGAAGTTTTCCATAAAACTGAAGAGCAAGAAACTTTCAAGAAAGTGCTTAACCTGAGAAATATCCCAACGCTTCAATATCAGTCAGATCGCAACAACCCTGCCATGCCCTATTTCAAGCTGGCGCACTATAGAAGTAAATTAAATACACACACGAGCACTTTGTATCATGATGGTTTTAGGCAAGGAAAGACACGCCAGTCAATTACAAGCGGTGAGCTGTATAGCTTAGAACCGTATAGAAAAGATTAATTAGCATGTATAAAGGCATGTTAGAAAGCCTGGGACTAAATGGGATTAGAGCGGTGATAGGCTCGATTTTTTTTCCTGTGCTTTCATTTTATCTATCGCCTGAAGAACTGGGCTTGGTTGGACTATTCCTTGCTATAAATGCTTTTATGGGGCCTTTGATCGCAGGTAATCTTGAAAACCTATCATGGAAGAAAAGATTTGATGAAGGCGACTTTAAAAGCTTTAAAGTTGTTGTCATCCAAGTCACTATTATTTTAACGTTAATATTTTTTAGTTTGGTGTTGGTGTTTTCAGATTTTTTAAGTGATAAAATTGGCAACACTTATCTTATTCAACCTTTGATTGCTCTCTTTGATACTTGGATTGTTATAAAGTCTGTAGATTTTTTTTCAGAGCATAAACATCGCCATGGTAATATTTTAACTATCATAAAGAACCTCTTTATTTTAGTACTAACGGTTCTCCTATTAGAATTTCTGATTCAAAGCTATCAGACTCGAATTTATGCTCAGCTGATTACGGCGGCAGTATTAGGCATATACTCCTTAAGAAGTTACCTTAATGACAGTTCCATAAAAGACTTTTTCAAGCAGAAAAAAGGCCACTATAAAAGCGTAATTACTTTCATGCTGATGGGCTACCCTGGGTTAATTTTTGCATGGGTTATTTTCCACTCGGACAAATTCTTCATCGAGGACATTGTGGGTAGGCAGGAGCTCGGAATTTATACGATGGCGTATGCACTAAGCAATGTCGTTTACGTTGCTGACTGTGCAATGTCGCAGGTTTGGAGCAGCCACTTTTATAAAATGGCCAATGAAAATAGAGTTAAGAAAATTTACAAGAGCATTGCCATACAGGCCCTCTTGATCAGTCTAATTGCTTTGGGGTTGAGCCTATCTGCCCCTTTAATTTACAAGTACCTTATTGATTCTAGTTATTCTGATGGGGTTATCATTGTTCCAATTATCGCTTTCGCGTATGTATTCTTTTCTATTGCTGATAGATTCGTGCTATTCATTTTAAAGAGTGAACGTGCTGGATGGACCTCTGTAAATAATGGAATAGCAGCAGTTGTAAATACAATACTTAATATACTATTAATTAAAGAATATGGAATCATGGGTGCGGCCTATTCAACCTTAATTTCATATTTTTTGTTAATGATTTTAAATATTTTATTTGGAATAAAGCTATTTAATGCGCATCAAATAAGCAATAGGCCTGCATCAGCAAACACAGAAAAATTGGCTGAAGCATGAAAATATCAAAGAATATTTTTTCATTAGAAAACTCAATTATTCTAGCTCTAATTGGTTATCTGGCGTTTAGAATTTTTTCTGATTTTATCTATTTAGATGAAAAACCAATGTACATCCAGCTTTTATTTACTTTGACTTCCATTCTATTGATAGCCTATAACTATGCAAAGTTAATAAACAAAACAGATATAGTAATTTTTATAATTGCATCTTTAATTGCTTTTTATCCATTGTTATTTACGCAAGAAGTTGCTGAAAAACAATTATTATATAATATTAGGGTTTTGTTGACTCCTTTAGTTATTTTGTCCTGTTATCATTTAGATATTTCTTTTGAAAAATTAAGAGCCCTTGCGCAACTAACACTTCCAATTATTATTATTATATCATTTACGTATTTACTCGCATCTTTTGGCCTTAGTTTTTCTGAGCTGTATGGCTTGTTTGATAACAATCCATTACATACAAACTCTCAAATTATTGCAAAGATTAGCTTATTATTCATACACTCCAAGCACTTTTTTTTGTTCTTATTCCTAGCTTTCTTAATATTTCTAAATGTTAGGTCAAATATAGTTCCAATTTTGGCAATCGCTTTGTTTAAGAGTTTAAGGAGGCATTTCATTTACATTGCCTTAGGTGGCTTGCTCTTAATTTCTCTGTTCTTGATAGTATCAGCTGTCAACCCTGATACTATTTCCTTTGATAGTATTCTTGAACGTTTCATCAGCAAAAATAGAGCAGACAACTACGCCGGTGAAGGTTTACAAAAAATATCTAGTGGTCGGACAGAGATATGGGCGTTTTACTTCAATTATATTTCAGAAAATTTTACCTTGATAAACTATATTTTTGGCACTGGGTCTTTACAAATGCAAGGAAAATACCCCCTAAATGCTCACAATGATTTCTTAAATATTATTGTTGACTTTGGTGCATTTGGACTATTTTCTTTAGGATTAATTTACTACGAAATATACAGAAGATTAGATTATAGATACAGAAACTATATTGCTATCTACTTTATCTTTGTCTTCCTCGTTAATGGGATAATGTTCCATCAATCCAATATTATTTTTCTGCTATATCTTCGCGGGAAATCCAATAAAAACTATAGCAGTATAAGAAATACTAATAATAAATTTAGTCATGATATTGGCTATGCCAACAGCTTTGCAAAGGGGCAATAGTCTGATGAATATCATTCTTTCTATAGATTATGAAATATTTGGCGATGGCAGTGGTTGTATGGATTCTTGCATGGTCAAACCTTTAGATAACATCCTTAACTTATGTTCCCAATATGGTGCCTTGTTATCAATATTTGCCGAAACGATGGAAATTAGTGCATTTCAAGCCTCCAATTTGCGTAAGTCAGAAGCCGATCTCGTTTGCCAACAGCTACAGCAAGCAAGTAAAGAAGGACACGATGTGCAACTTCATCTTCATCCACAGTGGCAAGATGCAAGCTTTAGCCAGGGTCAACTAAACCCTCTTGATAGTAACAAGTGGCGTATTGCTAACTTAGATATTGATGAACAGACGCAACTGATTAAAACAGGCAAAGAGTGGCTTGAAAATTTAATTCGACCAGTTTGTGCTGACTATCAATGCGTTGCTTTTCGGGCCGGTGGCTGGTGTATCCAACCATCACATTCGATTATTCAATCCTTACAAGAAAATAATATAGCTATAGATTCGACCGTTGCACCAGGTGCAAAAAACAACTCAAGAGCTGACTGGTTTAATTTTAGTAAAGCGCCACAAATGGCTTATTGGAAAGTAGATACCGATGTTTTGGAACCTGCCTTAAACGGTATTTATGAGTTACCAATTACCACAAGCAAAATTGGTATTTTAAACCATTTAGGCATTATCTTAGACAGGATGACAAATGACCTGCCACCTCATGGTTGTGAAGGTTCATACAGTATTCCGGGAGTTAATGAATCCCGCCTGTTCTCTAAATTAAAAAAGCTCTCAAACCTCGGCCATGTAATGCTCGATATCAGCACTATGCCTGCCAATGCGCTAATTAAAATTACTGAAAACTGGCAAAGAAAATTTCCTGATGATCCGGATGTAACTGCAGTTGCTATTGGACATACCAAAAACTTTTCTACGCGTTCTGCACTTGAATTTGAAAAATACTTAGATTGGGCAGTGCAGCAAAACCATCAATTTACCACGTATCAGCAATGGCTAAAGAAACATTAAGACTCGAATCATTTGACCCTTATGACCTCTGGTCCACTGCCATAGGTGTCAAGATCCGTGAGCAATACTATAACGGTAAATTAATTGGCAAGGTGGGTGCGATTACATTGGGCGTACTTGACTGGCTGACCCCCACTATTACCCGTAGTCTCACAGGTGCTCAGCCCAAGGCATATCCAATTGTCATTGCTCATGAGATTTTACGTCTTCATCAGTTAGGACAATTGAACGACCAACTCGCCTCGACTTTATTTTTTCAATTAACTGAATCAGCCGCAGAGTCACCAGAAAAGACTGACTACAGCTGGGGTTTGGGATTTTCCTGGATGTCAAAAAACGGCCTGTATCCAGATACAATACCCTTTGTCACACATACACCCTATGCAATGGAGGCTTTGTTAGTACTTTCGAGCTATCCAAGTGTCAATGAAAAAGCAATGCAGACGTTCCTGAATACTTGGGGGTTTCTTGAAAGCCTGAGAACTATGTATCAGAGCGATAATCAACTGGCGCTTTCTTATGCGCCTATTGATGAACCCCGGATGGTGATTAATGCGAATAGTTATGCGGCTTTTGCTTATGCATTGCACGCCGTTCATGGGCATAAGCAAAACAGGCGCTACGCCCTGGATAAAGTGAAGAAAATATCGCAATGGATAATCGAACAGCAACATGATGATGGATCCTGGGATTATTATGCGGATAAAGATCCTGGCAATTTTATCGACTGTTTCCATTCATGTTTCGTCATAAAAAACCTGTTGAAAGTCCAGAACTTGTTACCTGAAATTTCCACTTCGAGTCAGGCTGCTATAAGCAAAGGCTGGAAGTTTATCCAAACTCGCTTTTATGATGATGAAAGTAAGTTGTGCCGTCGCTTTATCGTGAAACAGATTAAAGATCCTTATGTTTGGGATCTCTACGATCAAGCAGAATATCTGGGTTTGTTAATCGAGTTTAACGAAATTGAAAAGGCTCGGCATTTTGATAAACATGTTTGCGCCAGCTTTAGCAACAAAAATGACTGGTACTGCAAGCTCGATATATTCGGCCTTAAACGTGGACAAAACTTTCAACGCTGGGGCATAGCCCCTTTTAAGCTAGCTAGAAGTAAATTATTTACTGAAAAAGGTGAAGCGTAATGTGTGGTGTTATCGGCAGCGTAAATAGCAATCAAAATCTAGATGAAGCGATTTCTAGCCTACGTCATCGAGGCCCAGACAGCTTCGGTAAAGAGAGTTTTGAAGTACAGGGAAAAACTGTTCAACTCGCACATGCTCGCTTAGCCATTCTTGATTTAAGTCCTGCGGGCCATCAACCTATGCAGAGCAAGAACCAGCGTTGGTGGATAAGCTATAACGGTGAGATTTATAATCATCTTGAGCTTCGTAAAGAGCTTGATTGTGAATTCATAGGGCACTCTGATACAGAAACATTGATTGAATTGATTGCTCAAACTAACGACGTTGAGAAGGTTGCACAAAAACTCAATGGTTTCTTTGCTTTTGCAGCATTGGATAGGCAAGAAGGAAAGTTATATCTGGTTCGTGATCCTTTTGGTATCAAACCTTTGTATTACGCTAAGTGCCATGATAACAGCACTGATAGCTTTCTATTTGCCTCAGAAGTACGTGCGTTAAAGGCATTAGGACAAGTCGATGGAGACTTGAACGAAGATGCCTTGGATACATTTTTGACTTTACGCTATGTTCCGTCACCACTAACTCTTTGGAATGGTGTTAAACGTCTTGCTCCGGGACATATCTTGAGCATGAATATCGCTAGCGGTCATTATGAGAGTCACAAATATATAACTCCGCAGAAAGACCGTTTTCAAGGTTCGATGGATGAGGCAATTACTGCTTACGAAGCAGTATTAAAACAAGCAGTAGGAAAACAACTGCTATCTGATGTTCCTATAGGTCTGTTGCTTTCAGGCGGTATTGATTCTGCACTAGTTGCCGCTATCGCCCGTGATGCAGGTCATAAGCTACCATGCTTTACAGTCGGTTTTGGGCGTGAGCATGATGAATGTGAAATTTCAGATGCTGAAGAAACAGCACGAGTACTCGGTTTACCTCATCACCATGTAACCGTCACACCCGATATGTTGCAACAGGCCTTCCCCGCTATCTTAGCTTCAGTTGAAGAACCTCTTGGAACCACCTCAATTTTGCCTATGTGGTATTTGGTTCAGCGTGCTCGGGAAGATGTAACTGTTGTTCTAACAGGACAAGGAACTGATGAGCCTTGGGGAGGGTATCGCCGCTATCAGGTAGAAATGGTTCGGAAAATGCTTCCTTTCGCTCCAATTTGGAAACTATTAAAAGGTGCTGTGCCTTCATTAGATACCAGATCCGAAACGTTGGAACGTGGGCTACGCACATTATCTGTGAACGGCACCATTGATCGATTTGTTGAGGCATGCGCGCTCTTTCCTGCGCAAGATCGCCTTCAACTAACCGGACGTAACAGACAAAAAAATCAAGCGCACAAACTGATGGGACAATGGCATCAATGGCTTTCTTCAGCTGGTTGTGAGCCGGCTGAAGAAATGATGAGGATGGACACTCGCATGAACCTCGCCGATGATCTATTGCTGTATGGCGATAAAATATCAATGGCCAGTGCATTAGAAGCACGAGTTCCAATGCTTGATATCGATTTGGTTGGATTTGTTGAATCGCTACCACTTTCTTATAGGGTTGCCCTGTCACGAAGTAAAATTGTACATAAGAAGATGGCTGAGAGTTATTTACCTACAGAAATTGTTCATCGCAAGAAGAAAGGATTTCAAGTCCCGTTTGGCGCTTGGTCAAGAGGTATATGGAGAGACTGGGTAGAAGCTATCCTACTTGATAGGAACGCCCCTCATTTTTCTCATATGGAATATTCAGCAGTCGAAAAACTCTGGAGGCAGCATTTAGCTCAAAAGCCCGATCGTAGTCGCCAAATGTTTGCTCTTTTGATGTTTGCAATCTGGAGGAGTCAACATTCATGAGTCCTAACTTACCTGTTGAACTTCGTGCTTACCCCTATCCTTACCAATCCATGCTTGCAATCTGTAGTGATTTAGATGAAACACCGAATAAAGAAATATACTTTGAAACAGCGCGATACCTAAATACTACAGAAAGTACTTTATTAGGCCGAGGGGTTGGGTTAGAAGTCGGCAATACTATCTACTTTGATATGCCAGAGCATAACTTTTCATACACGAATACCGATGATGACGGCCGTCAAAAAGTGCGGCAGCTCATCGAGTCCGGACATATTGATTGTTTACATTCCTTTGGCGACTTTATTAATTCTCGTGAAAGAATAGTGCAATGTTGGAATGAAATAAGTAGAGGTGATCGAAAAATTGAAGTGTGGATCGATCACGCCAAAGCCCCCACAAATCTAGATAGTGACATAATGCAAGGCCAAGGAGCTATTCCTGATAAACCTGCTTACCACACGGATTTAACAATAAAAAATGGTCAGCTAACCTTTATTTGGAAAGGACGTGTAACAAGCTGCGTCGCTCAGAATGTCAATCGTAGCTATGGAGGTTTGTTCAATCCGCAGGAAGTAAAGCTCTCCCTAAACACAATATTAAAAGAGTTTATTAAAGGCTGGGCGGCCCGCTTAGGTAATCAAAAATATGCCATGCATAAAGCCAATAAAGTACTGCGAAAAACGACACTATTAGATGGCACACCCGTACTCGAATTTTTACGCTGCAATCCTTCATGGGGTGGCATATCAATGTTTGATACTGCTCGCGATATCCATCAAGTGTTGACTGAGCCGGTACTATCTACCTTAGTTAAAAATAAAGGCTGTAGCATACTCTATACGCATCTTGGCAAGATTCATCGAACCGAGCAGCCTTTTGCCAATGAAACGGTCCAAGCATTTGAATTATTGGCAAGTTTTCAGCAGAGCAAGAAGATTTTAACTGCCACAACCCGTCGATTACTAGGATATACGCGAACGCTTGAAGGATTAGTTTTTGAGGAAAAACGGGTAGGGAAAGAAACGCATATTCATGTGACAACAGCATACACTGGAGAAGACCTTAACGGGTTAACCTGGTACGTTGATGAACCGGCACAAACACACCTATTCATTAATGGTATTAAATTCAGTGCTTTAGAATTAAATGCGGCAGATACAACCGGTCGACGAAGTATCTCGATTAAATGGGAACCCTTGCGTTTTCCTTTTCAAACCACTGGTGATTAACAATGACCGATAAAAGCACTAGTGCCACAACTATTCAACACATCTACCGCTGGTTTTTAAGGGTGATTTTAGTCGTGTATTACGGATTAATGAGTTGCCTCAAGTTGTTTAAACGTAAAGAAACAAAACGTAAAACTAAGCTTCGCATTTTAGCAACGGGCACTTTCTATTCAGACCACTGGCTAATTACGCATTTGCGCCCAATGGCAAATGCCAGCGCGTGTTCAACGTTAACAATGGTTGCGTCCACACCAGTACCAGAAATGAATAAAGTTTCAGGGGTTTATGCCCCCAAATGGCTAACTAAAGTCTCAGGAAGAGTTGGTGCTCGGTTACTTTACTTCACGTGGATTGCAATCAAAGAAAGACCCGATGTTCTTGTTGGTTTTCATCTATTGGTGAATGGTTTACTTGTTGCAATTTTGTCTAAATTAATTGGGGCTAAGGCGGTTTATATTTGCGGCGGCGGCCCTACTGAAGTTAATAGAGGAGGGATTGAAACTGAAAATCGAATCTTCAACCGTATTGGACAAGAAGACCTGTTTATAGAGAAAATTCTTATTAAATCGGTCAATGAAATGGATCTGGTTATATCGATGGGAACTAGTGCCATTACCTATTTTAAAAGCAAAGGAGTTACCACCAATTTTGAGATAGTTCCCGGAGGTTTTGATGATAAGGTTTTTACGCCTGCCCCAGATGAAAATAAAATATACGACTTGATCCTTATCGGTCGTCTTTCTCAGGTTAAGCGTGTCGACCGACTTCTATATGCTATTAAGCAAGCTAAGTCCCAACTGCCAAGGTTGAATGCTGTTATCGTTGGCGATGGTCCTGACAAAGCAGCTCTTCAACAATTATCTAGGGAATTAGGTATTGAAGAGGATATCTATTTTGTCGGTTGGCAAAACGATGTTAATCAATGGCTGCAAAAATCAAAATGCTTTGTCCTAACTTCCGACTCTGAAGGCCTTTCACAGGCTCTGATCCAAGCGATGATGACAGGTGTTCCTAGCATCACGTCAGATGTTGGAGACTTGGGTGATTTGTTAGAAAGTGGAAAAAATGGGTATTTAGTATCGCCACTAACTGCTGATAATTTTGCTAAAGCCTTTACTCAATTATTTAAAAATGATAAGCACCTAGAAGAATTCTCAAACAATGCATACCTTTCTACAAAGAAGTATGCCGTCCCTTGTGTCGAGAAAACCTGGGATAATGTTTTTAGTAAGGTTTTATGGAGCCCTACTCCGCCATGAAATGACGGAGTAGGATTGCAGGGGAAGCAATTATTTACCGCTATAAGCTTTACTCACGGCAAAACTATCTTCAAACCAATTCCAAAGCACGATCTTTCCATCCTTAACTTTGGCACGTAGCGCAAAGGTGAAATCACCAATTTCTTTGCCAGAATGCGTCGTAATCCCATTCATGCTGCCAAACATCGCAACGGTATCGCCTAGTGCAAAGGCATCTTCCGTTTCCCACTTTGTGGTTTTAAAGTTTTTGCCGAAGATACCCAGAAACTTCATGATCTCTTCTTTACCTTTCCAGGGACCGATCCACGGGATAGCCTTATCGCCTTCGTTTTGCCAAACCATGTCGTCAGCCATCATGTTGGTCAGGGTGTCCATATCACCCTTTCCCATGGCGCCCATAAAGGCCATGACCGTATCAAAAGTTGCCTG
>CALAJG010000321.1 GCA_937923375.1 uncultured Leucothrix sp. | reverse complement strand
TTCTTTTTACAGATTTTTGCAAGGCATGGATTCTTTGGAGCACAAGCAGCTAATGCCGGCGCCGAAGCTACCGTCAGCGCAAACCCAAAGACCGAGGAAGCTAGTACTGCAGCAGAAGCCGAAAGGCTATAAGTAGTAAGGTTTTTCATATAAATAGATTCTCTTAGTGTAGATTTTTTAAGGCTTTTTTTATTGCCTTAATTTGTTGTTTAACATTAATTAAAACAGAACTAGTGACTTCAAGATTTCTATCTTCAAAAACATCTTGCCCGGGATGCTTATCCCGCCACATCCGCACTTTTTCATCCCGCTGAATAATCAGTTCCGCCATATCTGGTTTGAACAGCCTAAACATGGCTGTAATCCATTTATTTACGGCAAGATTCGGCATGGCATGATCAACCGAGAAGCTATCGAGCATGCTAATCACATCCTCAGCGTTGTACCAGGTATCACCACACACCCAACGGTTTACGGTGAACAAGCCAATTGGCAAGCCCGCGCGATTCATAGAAATGCAGATAAGATTAGAAACTCTATCATTCCCTTTGGGCCATTCTTCTTTACCTTCATTGGGCACAGGTCTTATGCCTTTTGGCATACCCTGGTGCCTCAGAAACGTATGGAAATGACCATACTCGCCATTTATCCCACGATGTGTGTGAAAGTAATATTGAGAATGAGAGTCAGAGTCGTAAACATCATGTTTAGGATAATGGTCGTATTCGAAGAAATCACCTTGCCCCTTCAGACACTCCCCAACCAAGTTAAAACCTGCTTTATCTAAAGAATGCAACATAGATTCAACCTGATGCCCCGCATCAAGCATTTCTTCAAGTACCGATTTAGACAGACCATCAAGCATATTTACAGGCATTGATATAAAATCTTAAAATTATCACGACTTTTTATACGCACTTGGGATTCCTTCAGATGCAATACATTCCAAATAAAAACTATCTTGAATTTAGATAGTTTTTATAGATAGCCTTTGCAGAAATTCTCCAAATTTTTGAGAATTTCCCCACAGCAACTACTACTTATTTTTTTTCGCGTTTGCGAACGCCTCTGCAAAAGCACTATTTACCGGATTATTGTTAGTGCCTGACTTAAGCTGATTCGGACTGTTGTTGGAAGTTCGTTGATTATTGGATTGCTTACGCGGTTTTGGTCGACTATCGCTGGTCTTTGATGACTTTGAAGTCTGGTTATTTTCACCAGGCTCTAATGGATCATCCAAGCGTAAGCTAAGCGCGATTCTTTTTCGTGCCTGATCGACTTCCATCACCTTAACTTTGACGATCTCACCGGCTTTAACGACTTCATGCGGATCTTTGATAAATTTATCTGACATAGCGGAAATGTGAACCAGCCCATCCTGATGCACGCCAATATCAACAAAGGAGCCAAAATGAGTAACGTTGCTGACCGTACCCTCTAAAATCATTCCAGGAACCAAATCGGACATTTTTTCAACCCCTTCTTTAAAGGAGGCTGTTTTGAACTCAGGCCGTGGGTCTAGACCAGGTTTATCTAATTCTGCGATAATATCGGTTACCGTCGGCAGGCCAAATTTGTCATTGGTATAACGCTCAGCATCAATGCTAGCAAGATTTTCCTTGTTGCCAATTAACTGTTTAATTTCACATTTAAGGTCTTTAAGCATTTCCTCAACAACAGAATATGACTCTGGGTGAACCGCTGAAGCATCCAGTGGATTATTTGAGCCTCTGATGCGGATAAAACCAGCAGCCTGTTCGAAGGCTTTCTCACCTAATCTCGGCACTTTCTTTAACTGCTTACGGTTAGTAAAGACGCCATTCTCATCACGATAGTCGATAATATTTTGCGCGATGGTTTTGTTCAATCCAGCGACGTGACTGAGTATTTCGGCCGATGCTGTATTGACTTCGACGCCGACTGAATTCACACAATCTTCAACGACAGAGTCAAGGTTTTTTGCCAGCAGGGTTTGATTCACATCGTGCTGGTACTGCCCAACACCAATTGACTTAGGATCAATTTTTACGAGTTCAGCGAGTGGGTCTTGCAAGCGGCGAGCAATTGAAATGGCACCACGCACCGTCACATCCAGATTAGGGAATTCAGCCGCCGCGATTTCTGAGGCCGAGTAAACTGAAGCGCCCGCCTCACTGACCATTATCTTCTGTAAGCCTAACTCAGGGTGCTTCTTAATGAGCTCAGCGCATAGTTTATCTGTTTCGCGTGAAGCGGTACCGTTACCAATCGCTAGCAAATTGACATTATGCTTTGCTGACATCTTAGCTAGCGTAGCAATTGACTCGTCCCATTGATTGCGAGGCGCGTGTGGGAATATTGCGGTTTCATCTAAAAATTTGCCTGTGTTATCGATCACGGCAATTTTTACACCGGTACGTAAACCGGGATCGAGTCCCATTGTGGCTTTTTGACCGGCAGGTGCCGCCAACAATAAATCTTTGAGGTTCTGGCCGAAAACATTAATAGCGTCAACCTCAGCGCGCTGACGTAGCTCGGTAAGAAGTTCTGTTTCTAGTTTCAATTGGAGTTTGATCTTCCAGGTCCATTTCACAACTTCACTGAGCCAAGCACTAGCAGGGCCATTTTGCGATTGAATCCCATTATGTTTAGCGATGCGATACTCACAGGGATGTGTTTCGGAACCATCTTCAGGCGAATCAATTTTCAGCTGTAAAAAACCTTCGTTGCGCCCCCGCAGCATCGCTAAAATACGGTGAGAAGGCATTTTTTTAACCGCATCAGCGTTCTCAAAATAATCTTTATATTTTGCCGCTTCCTGCTCTTTTCCCGGCACAACCACAGA
>CALAJG010000320.1 GCA_937923375.1 uncultured Leucothrix sp. | reverse complement strand
ATATTGTTGGGCGCTTTGCAGATGCTATGCTGAAAATGGGTGCTGAGTTTGATAAGCAGGCGATCATGAATACCTTGTATCGCAGGGTAGAAGCCGCCGCATAATAACAATAAGTGAGTTCGTTTTAGGCCTGTGGCTTGCGTTGCCACGGGTTCATCTGTTCATCGTGAACTTTAAGCCGCTCAGGTCAATACCTTTCGCTATTTAACCAATTTGTCGATTATTTTGATGTTTGTCAAGGATGGCGTTAGCAGGCGGGACTCATGAGGGCGATAAAACTTAGGCATGTTGTTTGCTTGATGCTGATAAGCATTTCAAACGTATTGCAAGCGACCCCAGCTACTGAAGGTTCATGGAGCGAACAGGTCGAATGGCCTATGATTCCGATTCATGCTGTTTTAACGCCTCAGGGGAAAATACTGACTTGGGGCGTTGATGGTATTGACTCTGGACAGTTTAAATACGATGTC
The DNA here is from genome assembly GCA_937923375.1 of uncultured Leucothrix sp. Classification (GTDB taxonomy): domain Bacteria; phylum Pseudomonadota; class Gammaproteobacteria; order Thiotrichales; family Thiotrichaceae; genus Leucothrix. The sequence goes on along the minus strand of CALAJG010000320.1, from coordinate 8,324 downwards.
TGGAGTCCTGAGGATGGATTGGACGTTGCATCGCACTACACATTTATTAGTGATATTAATGTGAGCTCTTTCTGTTCTGGGGGGCTAGTTCTACCTGAGAGTGGCAATGTTTTTATGCCGGGAGGCGAAGCACCTCCGGGCGGAATACTTAGCAGTGGCATTGTTTCTGCAGTCAATTTCGATACTGAAAGCAACGAGCTCAGTGTAGCCCCTGACATGAGTTTCGCTCGATGGTACCCGACTTCAATTACCTTGCCAGAGGGTGATGTTTTAGTTTCTGGTGGTAGAGATAGTCAACTTCGTGAAGTAGTCACTCCAGAGGTTTATTCGCCAGCCGACAATCAATGGCGCTCTTTGCTTGGTGTGCAAACAACTGATTATGGCTACTTTTACCCCAAATTATGGGTGGTGCCGGATGGCCGGGTCTTTGGGATTCAGGGGTCCAGGATGTTTTACATGACAACGGCTGATCAAGGGACGCTTACGGCGGCGGGTGACCTACCTACTACTAGTATCGGCTACGCTGCAACTGCTGTTATGTATCGTCCGGGTAAAATTATGCAGTTATCTGGTGAGATTAGCCCTACTCCAAACGGCACGATTTTGGTAGATGTGACCGGACCAGCACCCAGTGTGAAAGAGATAACGCCACCAACTGAGTCAGGAAGACTTTGGGCTGACAGTGTAATTCTGCCAAATGGCAAGGTCATGATTGTAGGTGGCTCGGCTGTTGATAATGTTGATGAAGGTGTTTCCTACCGTCCTGAGATTTGGGATCCCGCTACCGAGCAATGGTCGCTTATGGCGCAGTCGCAGCGCATGCGCTTGTATCATTCGACAGCAATTTTGTTAAAAGATGGTCGGATTTTGGTATCTGGCGGAGGGACGCCCGGGCCGGTCGTTAATAAAAACGCTGAGATTTTTACTCCTCCTTATTTATTTGATGAGTCAGGATTGGCTCTGAGGCCAACTGTTTCTGATGCCCCTGACGAAGCCTCTTATGGACAGAACATCAGCGTTGACCATCCTGCCACAGATAAGATCACTCGGGTAACTTTGATCAAGACCGGCGCGGTAACACATACCTTCAATATGGAGCAGCGCTTTATTGAAGCAGACTTCATTGAAACTTATTCAGGGGTACGCGTTACGATTCCTGACTCACCTAATATTGCGACGCCTGGTCATTATTTACTGTTTCTGATCAACGACAAGGGGGTTCCATCGCAAGGCCATATCATCAGAATTTCTGAAACGGCAGATTACGATGCTGGTCCCCATCCCACTGGAAACCCGGATACTGCGGAAGCAAGTTCAGGGGATACGATTACTATAGATGTCTTAGCCAATGACACGGGAAATGGGCTGGTGCTTGAAACGTCCAGTAACTGGTCACTGAAAGGGGGACGTGTTGGCATTTCTGATAATAAGCTAACTTATTTCCCAGATACGGCCTACAACGGTGAGGATAAAATTTGGTATAGCTTTGATGATGCAAAAGGCCGAAGTAGTTGGGGCGAGGTAACGATAGCGGTGACTGGTGGTGTAGAAATAGAGTTGCCGGTAGCCAACCCTGACACGGTAGATAGTACTGGCATTCCGATGGTAATTGACGCATTGGAGAATGATACCGGCGTTGAATTGGAGCTATTTGCACCAAATGAATGGTCATTAAAAGGTGGGCAGGTTTCCTTAATTGATAACAAGGTTTCTTATACTCCCCGGGCAGGTTATTCGGGAGAAGATAAGATTTGGTACACCTTAAAAGATGTTGGAAATCGTGAGAGGTGGAGTGTGGTGACAATCAATGTAGTCGGTGAAGGAGTTTTTAACCCAGCCCCCGTTGGGGCACCTGATGAGGTATCTGTTAACACTGGCACAGAAATCAGCATTGATGTATTGCTGAATGATATTGGGAATGAGTTGGAGCTTAATCCGGTTAATAGTGCTTACTCTCTAAATGGCGGTAGTGTTTCTTTGTCTGACAATAAATTGGTTTATACATCGAAAGATGGCTATGTTGGAGGAGATAAGATTTGGTATACCTTCAAAGAAGTCGAGGGCCGCACTTCTTGGGGAGAAGTTACTTTAGACGTTACTCCCTTGCCATGACTGCTTTTCACATCTCAGCTTGTCGTAATATCTGATCCATTTAACTGACTTACTCTGGTTGCTGCCTGGACCAGTCCCTATTTTGAAAACTAGGATGGAGCCACTATCAGGTTCTGACTCTTTGGCAGCGCTAATAGGGCAGTAAAAAATGGATTTAATAAAAATAAACATTGTGGTTGGTTTTTTGTTAGCTAATGCATTAACTACTCTGCATGCCGCTCCCGACACAGAAGGCCAATGGAGCCAGCAAGCTGATTGGCCTATGATCCCGATTCATGCCGTGTTGACCCCACAGGGAAAGGTGCTAACTTGGGGTGTCGAGGGAATGAGCTCTGGTCAGTTTGTCTATGACGTATGGAGTCCGGAAAGCGGCTTAGGCACATCATCACACAACACTATCACCAGTAATATCGGGGTGAGTTCATTTTGTTCGGCAGGCCTGGTGTTACCTGAAAGTGGCAATGTGTTGATGCCCGGCGGTGACGCCCGACCAGAAGGTGCAACCAATTCTGGAATTACCTCAGTCGCACAGTTTAATCCGCAAACGAACGGATTAAGTCGAGCAGCAGAAATGAGTTATGCCCGATGGTATCCAACATCTATTACCTTGCCAGATGGAGATATTTTGGTGTCTGGTGGCAGGGATGGCCAATTGCGCGAAATCGTCACGCCAGAAGTGTATTCTCCGGCAAATAATCAGTGGCGTTCTCTGTTTGGCGTGCAAACAACTAACTACGGTTATTACTATCCGAAACTGTGGGTGGTGCCGGATGGTCGTGTATTCGGTATGCAAAACCAACGAATGTACTACATCAGTGCTAATGGTCAGGGTACGTTGACCACTGCTGGAACATTGCCATTAGTCAGCCGGGGCAATAGCTCAACCGCTGTCATGTACCGTCCCGGTAAAATCATGCAGATTTCGGGCGAAGGTAGTACCAATACTAATGGTGCCTTGTTAGTTGATGTTACCGGTTCGACACCAAACTTACGAGAGACTACAAGGCTGACCCAGCTAGGGCGTCTGTGGGCAAATAGTGTAGTTTTACCTAATGGTAAAGTGATGGTAGTCGGCGGGTCAGCTGTATTAAATGCGGGTCAAGGGGTCTCGTATCGACCTGAAATCTGGGACCCTGCTACAGAGCAGTGGTCATTGATGTCGCAATCACAGCGCATGCGTCTGTATCACTCTACCGCAATTCTATTAAAAGATGGGCGGATCTTAGTTTCTGGCGGCGGTGTGCCGGGGCCAGAGGACAATAAAAACGCCGAGATATTTACCCCTCCTTATTTGTTTAATTCGGCTGGACTGGCCTCAAGACCAACGATTTCAAATGCACCTACAGAGGCACCTTATGGTGCTAACGTCAGCGTGAGCCATCCCTCAAGCGATACGATTACACGCGTAACGTTAGTTAAAACGGGTGCGGTGACACATGCATTCAATATGGAGCAGCGTTTTATTGAGGCAGATTTCACTGACACCTCAGTGGGAGTTCGGGTGAAAATTCCCGCCTCTGCCAATGTTGCAACACCGGGTCATTATTTGATGTTCCTGATTAATGACAAGGGGGTACCTTCGACTGGCCATATCATCAGAATTTCTGAGACAGCGATATATAACGAAGGCCCTAATCCTGTTGGTAATCCTGATACTGCGACTGTTAACTCAAATAATACGATAACAATCGATGTTTTATCGAATGATATTGGTACCGGTTTGGTATTGGTTGCTCCTAATCAGTGGTCGTTGAAAGGTGGCAGAGTCTCACTGTCTGCTAATAAACTTTCCTATACACCCAAGCCTGGCTTCAACGGAGAGGATAAGATTTGGTATACCTTTAATGATGCGCTAGGGCGCAGCAGCTGGAGCGAGGTCACCATTAATGTCAGTGGAGGTGGTGTTAATAATCCTTTTCCTGTCGGTAATGCTGATTCTGTTGCCAGTTCCGGCAATGCCATTAGTATAGATGTCTTGGCGAATGACATTGGAAATGGATTGGTGCTAATTGCGCCGAACCCGTGGTCACTGAAAGGTGGTCGTGTTTCCCTATCATCCAATAAAATTTCTTATACCCCTAAAACTGGCTATACAGGTGAAGATAAGATCTGGTACACGTTTAAAGATATTGAAAATCGCCAGTCATGGAGTGTAGTAACGATAAATGTTACCGGTGGCGGTAATAACCCTGCGCCGATTGGAATTTCTGACAGTCTTAACGTTAGCACAGGTACCAATATCACTATTGATGTACTAGCAAATGATGTGGGAAACGGTTTGGTGATTAACCCTCTTAGTAGTGCCTACTCACTGAGAGGTGGCAGTGTCTCGATAACGGACAATAAGCTGAGATATAAATCCAAAGATGGTTATGTTGGAGAAGATAAGATCTGGTATACCTTCAAGGAAGTTGAGGGACGTAGCAGTTGGAGCGAAGTCACAATAAATGTTACTCCTTAACAATCAGATAATTACTGTTCAGGTAAAGGTAAGCACCAGCTCGTATAGTATTTCAAGGCTCGTCTGAGGATGGGCCATATTTTTATTTCGAACATTTATTGGTTTAGAACAATGACAACACCTCAGAAGCTATTCTCAATCTTAGGACTAACGCTGGTAATTGGGGCTTTAGCTTACACTGCCTATGGCTTGAATGATGCCCCAGTGAAACCGCCAGAAAAAGCGGTTGTTTTAGGCGAAGGGTCTGGCCCGGATGCCCGTGTTGCGGCTAATTTATTAGATCCGAGTACGCCAGTAAGAGGGCCGTTGAGGACAGAAGAACTTAAGCATATTAAATTAACTGATCAGGACGGTAAAACGTTCTCGTTAGACCAGCTTAAGGGAGAGACGGTCTTAGTTAACTTTATGTTTGCAGGTTGCACTAGTATTTGCCCCGTGCAAACGGTTGGGCTGCGCCGTGTTCACAATGAGATGCAGCTTGATCCTGAAAAAGATCGCATCAAGTTGCTATCGATCACCATTGCACCTGCAAGTGATACGCCGAAACTGCTGAAGGATTTTGCTGAGCGATTTGAAATTGACAAGCCTACCTGGCGCTTTGCTGTAACTAATCAAGCGCATACTGATGAACTATCTGAACAGTTTGGTGTCGGTGTTAAACCGCTGGATGGCAGCGATCAGCTGGATCATCGTTCTCTACTCTATCTAATCAATCATGAGGGCATGCTTATCCAGCAGTATCGTGGAAATGTGGTGGACGTTGAACGCCTGAAAAATGAGTTGCGAGTAGTGGATCAGTTGGGGCGTTCTTGATATGTTATAGCTAGTAATGAAATATTCCAGAAAGAGTTTTATTCTGTTAATCCTTACTGGTTGGATTCAAATACATATCCGGTTGTGCCTTCGTCTCTCCAGCCTAATGAAACAAGCACTCTCTTTTCGTTGGCATCAAGTGTCCAATGATGTGCTCCGCTGTAAGGGTTATAAAGCCTGAACAGCGGGACTGAATTGGTAGCTTGGGTAGCAAAGATATAAGCAGTCACACCTTCTTGATTCCAACCAATTGAACCCAAGATGTCATACTCTAGACGTGAAGTTGTCCAGTGGTGGCGCCCAGAATACTTATTATAAAGCCTATACCAAGCAACAGTAGTTTCGCTACCAACTACGGCAGGGTTGTCATACACGTAAAAAGATATATTTTCCTGCCTCCAGCCCAATGATGCTAATGCGTTGTACTCGTGCTGGCTGTCCGTATACAGATGTTTTCCATTTCCAGGGTAGTAAAGGCGGTACATAGGAATAATTGCAGCTTTTGCCCCCTCCACTTGGCGAACCAAATTACTGGATGTTTCAGCAACATAAAAATTCCCCTGACTACTGATGGCGATTCCTTTAGGGCCAGATAAGCCGTCGTTATCGATACGTGTAATTGTTCCTGCTACATCAATTTTCCGAAGAGTACGTTCATGTTTATCGGTAAAGTATAAATTTCCATAGCCATCGACAGTAATTCCATCTGGACTTGAAAGGCTGGCCGATAGTGCAGGTCCATTATCACCATTTGAACCCATAAAGCCGTTTCCAGCGATGGTAGTGATAATGCCAGCTGTGTTTACCTTACGTATGTAATTATCAACGCCGATAAAGACGTTCCCAGTGGGGTCGATAGTTAAGCTTGAAGGCCTTAGCTCCGCATTGATTGCAGAACCATTATCCCCACTGTATCCCGGGGTTCCGGTACCTGCGAATCGAGTAAAATTACCTGATGGGTTAATCTTTAATACACGAAGGCCATCAATAACGTACAAGTTACCCTCACGGTCAAGTGCAATGTCACCAGGGTCACCCAATGGAATTTCTGTTGCTATTCCAGAGTTATCGTCGTTGTAATCTTGAGTGCCATTTCCCACTACAGTTGTCATTATGCCTTGAGGATCGATCTTACGAATTCGGCGATTGTAGTAGTCTGAGACATAAATATTCCCAGTGCTGTCTATTGCGAGATGTCTTGGTGAATCAAATGTTGCGCTAGTAGCGGGTATACTATCGCCATTAAAACCAGAAGCACCTGTACCTGCTACTGTTGTGATTATCCCTGAGGTATCAATTTTTCTGATGCGATGGTTGCCGCTGTCTGCTATGTATATATTACCTGCCGCATCGGTTATAACATCGTGGGGTTGAAACAGCTGAGATGAAGTGGCAAGGCCAGAATCCCCCGAGAAGTATGGCGAGCCGGTACCAGCAATTGTTGTGATAATGCCATCAGTATCTACCAATCTCACACTGTAGTTATCTGTATCAGCGATGTAGGTCTTTCCTGAACCGTCTACAGCCACAGCCGCTGGATTATAAAGCTTTGCATTTGTTGCTACACCGCCATCACCTGATTTCCTTGGAAAGCCTATGCCACTGCCGGCGACCGTAGTTATTATCCCAGCGGTATTTACCTTTCGGATTTGGTGATTTCCTGAGTCTGCGATGAACAGATTACCTAAATTGTCCAGGAATATCCCCGAAGGACTTGAAAGCCCCGTTGATGTTGCTAAAACCCCACTTTGTCCTCCATCGTGTGTGTAACCATTTGTTAGATTGCCAGCAACCGTTGTTAACATTCCCGATGTGCTTAGCTTTCTTATTATTTCGCTGCCTGTTTCAGAAAAATAGACATTGTTACTGGTATCAACAAAGATGTCCGTGACCGTTCTTAATGCAATCTGGGTTGCGATGCCTTCGTCGCCATAGGTACTAGGTGCAGAGTATGGGTCGCCAGTTGTCTCCTGAGAGCCTGCCACTATTGTCGTGATACCAGAGGGTGTTCTTTTTTTGATAACTGTAAGGCTAGAGTAAGCAAGGCCGTAATCCTCGACGTTATCAATATAGTAGAGGTTATTGCTGCTATCAAATGAAAAGCCAGACCCGGAGTTATTGGGTTTACACAAAACAGTGGTTATGGTACCGAAACTGTCGACTTTACGTATGCATCGACCACTGTCAGCAATATGTAAATTGCCATTTGCATCAAATGCCAATGCATTAGGGGAAAAGAGGTCTGTCTCAATAGCTAATCCGTCGTTGCTTCTATAGCTAGCATTACCCGTTCCTGCAAAAACAGAAACAATACCTTGCTGATTCACTTTATAGACGCGATGATTCATCGAATCAGCATAGTAGTAATTACCGGCACTATCGAAGACTACATCATTAGCCCCTCCCGAAAAGCTTGTAGAGAGTTGGTTGCTGCCAACTATAGGTATACCACCACCAGCAATAGTCGTAATGTCACCTGTTGCGGCAGCTGCTGTGACGTTTAGCAGGAAGCTTACTAATAAGGTGAAAAATGATGTGCCGGATAGTTTGCGCACAATTTCGTCCTTTGTAAAAATATTTACAACCTTGAGTTAAGGTCTCACTAAAGCAGGGTACTATGCAGTTTAATGAGCTATCAACTTTTTTATAAATAATTTTCTAGTGTAGGTTTTTGATCTTTAAATAATAATTATAGGCTTTAGTTCAAGATTATATTGTATTGATATTGATCTCTAAATTATTATTTTAAATTTATTTTGGCTTTTAAATTAACTTATTGAACAAACTCTTTCAAAACTCTACTCTTCGATCCAATAATAGCCGCACCTGCGTAAGACAGATGCCCACTATCACGATAAATTGGCAGACCACCAACCGAGCTATGGCACATCTGGTCATCACAAATCAGGTCAGCGAGCATTAAAGTATTGACCTGTGA
>CALAJG010000319.1 GCA_937923375.1 uncultured Leucothrix sp. | reverse complement strand
CTTAGTATTGATACCTGATAACTCTGCCGCTTCGGGATCATCCCCGACCGCGTATACATGCCGTCCCCATGCAGTTCGATTCAATATGTACCAAAATAGAATGCAGAGCGCGATCATCAAGAATGATCCATACGTAAACTGGGTACCAAATAACTCTACTCGTGTACCAAAAAACTTAAGCACTGGAGCCGTCTTATCAATGGCTTGACTGCGAATTGACTGACTGCCCGAATACCATAGATTCAGAGCGAAAAAGATATTCCAGGTTCCCAACGTGGCGATGAATGGGGGAAGCCTGAAACGGGTCACTAAAAGACCATTTACCGCACCGCAAATCATTCCGGTAACAAATCCTAAAGGAATGGCAATGACAGGAGGAAAGCCCATCGTGACCGCAACATTCCCCATCACCACAGATGACAACACCATGATCGCAGCGACGGATAAATCAATGCCTGCCGTCAGTATAATCAGGGTCTGGGCAATTCCCAAGATGCCAATAATACTCACTTGCTGGATAATTAATGACAAATTAAATGGTGCAAAGAATCGGTCACCCACAATCAACCCGAACACTACTAAACTTAATAGCAGTACGATCATTGGGACAATGGTGATATTACCATGCAGAAGGTGATGAATTTTTTCGGTGAAACTGCGAGATCGTTCGAACTCGACTACCTGCTTATCGCTTTCATCGAGTACCACTTCAAAGTCCTGCTTCGCCATAGCAAACCTGCTCCCCATATTGAAAATCCCGCAATAACGCCGTACTACGGGATTTAGCTTCTCAAGCAGTTATCAACTGATACTCGGTTGATAACTTACAACACGACAGTCATTAACCCCAGCAGAGTTTCATACCGTCTTCAGAACTAGTCGACTCGACGCCTTCTGCGACAGTGTCAGTAATCAGCTTTACACCAGTATCATAGAAGTCCAGCCCTTCTGTATTTTCAGGCTTCTTACCAGACTTAGCAAATTCTGCAATTGCCTCAACACCCAGAGATGCCATTAACAGTGGAAACTGCATAGAGGTTGCACCGATCACACCGTCTTTGACGTTTTCGACACCAGGGCAACCGCCATCAACCGAAACGATTAAAGCATCCTTCTCTTTACCGACAGCTTTAAGTGCTTCATAAGCTCCCGCCGCCGCTGGCTCATTAATCGTATAGACAAGATTGATTGAAGGATCTTTTTGTAGAAGGTTCTCCATCGCTTTACGACCACCCTCTTCGTTTCCTGATGTTACTTCGTTTCCAACGATTCTTGGATCATCTTCATCACCCATCTTCTTTGGGTCTTTAATATCAACACCAAAGCCTTTTAAGAAACCATTGTCACGCTGGTAGTCCACAGAAACACCCGCTGTACTTAGATCTAGCAGGGCAATCTTGGCGTCTTTGGCTGAGTCACCCATTTTTGCTTTGGCCCACTGACCTATCAACAGGCCAGCTTTGAAATTATCCGTTGCAAAAGTAGCATCAGCCGCATCAGTAGGATCCAATGGAGTATCTAGGGCAATAACCAATAAACCAGCTTTACGCGCATCTTCAAGTGCAGGTACTACTGTTGAGTCTGAGGCAGTAATTAAGATTCCTTTTGCTCCAGCAGACGTGCAGTTTTCAATCGCTGCAATTTGTGTCTCAACATCACCGTCAACTTTACCGGCAAAGGACATAAGCTCCATGCCAAGTTCTTTAGCTTTAGCCTCTGCACCTTCCTTCATTTTCACAAAAAATGGGTTGCTATTAGTTTTGGTGATTAAACAGGCTGAATCCGCCGCAAAGGCAGGTGCACCAACAAAAGTAGCTACTAGCAGCGCACTAGTAACAGCAGAAGTAAGTAGGTAATTTTTCATCGTTTCCTCCAATAGAAACAGGGGTATATATATAAACACTTAAGACTAAGTGGGGCTTAGCCGCCAAGCCGGTGGCTTGTAGTTAACTATAAAACCTCAAAAATCACCTACTGTCAATAAATAATTCCAACTGATTTATTTATTGACAGTCATACGCCGTTCCGTGCTAACTTACTCTCTCAATCTAGAAAACTGACTCAAATTGACTTAAAAGCAAGGAAAAATTATGTTCTTGGTGTGTGGCGAAGCACTGTTTGATATCTTTGTAGACGGCAGCATAAATCAAAGCGAAACACGTATACCTTTCGATGGAGTGGCCGGTGGTTCACCGTTTAATGTAGCTATTGGCCTCGCCAGAATCGGGCGACAACCGGCGCTCCTAACCGGTGTATCTGAGGATTTTCTTGGCCAACGTTTGATGGCAATTCTTCAACAAGAAGCGGTTAATACTGACTTTATTATTAATAAAAGTGCTCCAACGACCCTAAGCTTTATTCAAAAGGATAGTGAAGGTGTTCCGGACTATGCCTTTTATGGGACGGGTGGTGCAGATCGGTCCGTCACGCCGGAAGATTTACCCTCAGACTACGAAATAGACGGTATCCATGTTGGCTCTTACTCCATAGTAACACCACCAACTGCTGACACCCTACTTCAGCTAGTGCAGAGGCATTCAGGAGAATGTCTGATATCTTTGGATCCAAATGTACGATTAGGTGTTGAGCCTGATATTAAACAATGGATTACAAGAGTCGACTTAATCGCTCAGCACGCCAATCTATTAAAGATTAGTGATGAAGACTTTGCCCATCTCTATCCCGGCATAGCCGTCGAAACCAAAGTAAAAGAATGGTTAGCACTCGGTGTAGGATTAGTAGCATTTACAAAAGGCGGTGATGGGGCTGACCTGTGGAGTAAGCACTCAACGGCATCAGTACGGACACCTAAAATAGTGGTTGCAGACACTGTTGGTGCTGGGGATACCTTTCAAACGGCCTTAATTGATCAGCTATTGGAGATCAAACAGCAATCATTAGACTGGGAAAGTCAGCTAGATGATAAGCGACTTAAATCGATTGGTGAGTTTGCTGCTACCGCAGCAGCAATTACCTGTACCCGACAAGGTGCAGACTTACCCAGCAAAAATGAAATAATCAAGGCGCTTAGCTGAAAATGGAAAGTTTCGGGCAAAATTTACGAAGGGGCACCAACCAAAGCGGGGGTCGTATCTACAACGAGCGGCTGGTTCTCTCAATTGTCCGGCATCAAGATGGCTTACCAAAAGCGGAAATAGCGAAATTGACAGGGTTATCTGCCCAGACAATTTCAGTCATTATGCAGCAGCTAGAAGCAGACTATCTCATAATCAAAGGGGAGCCGCAGCGCGGTAAAGTGGGTCAGCCACGAGTGCCCTTTTCACTTAATCCAGATGGTGCTTTTTCAATTGGTTTAAAAATCGGAAGGCATCGCAGTGAATTAGCGCTAATGGATTTTGTTGGACGGATACGTGAAACAAAGCAAATTTCTTACCCCTATCCAGTGACCACCGACTTAATCAATTTTGTCAGAGAAACGATGCCGCAGCTTGTCGCAAGCCTACCCCGGGAACTACGCTCGCGACTTGTCGGCATCGGTATCGCTACTCCTTTTGAACTTTGGAGTTGGGGTCATGAGGTTGGCGCACCAAAAGACATTATGGACGCTTGGATAGATTTTGATATTAAACAAGAAGTCAGCGATGCCAGCAAATTGCCTGCGTATTTGCAAAATGATGGCACTGCAGCTTGTGCCGCTGAGTTAACCTTTGGCAATCCGCAGCAACACAATAATTACCTATATATTTACATAGGTTACTTTATTGGTGGAGGCATTGTATTAAACGGTTCGGTTTTTGAAGGTCCCTCTGGGAATGCAGGCGCGCTAGGGCCAATGCCGATACGTAATCAAGACAATGACCATTCGAAGTCCAGACAGCTGTTACACAACACCTCTAAAATTTCGCTACAACGGTTAATTGCTGAATCAAATCCCGAACGGGTAAATATAATTTGGGATGATAATAGCGATTGGAGCGAATTAGGCGAGATTTTGACACTGTGGATTGATAAGCTTTCCACTGATCTGGCTTGTGCTATTGTTACAGCAATCTCTGTGATTGACTTCCCCGCTATTGTACTCGATGGTGATATGCCAAGCTCGGTAAGACAGCAAATTATCCAAGCCGTAGAACAAAAATTAAAAAAAATCGATCAGCAAGGACTCTCCCCTGTCTATCTCTCCGAAGGCACACTGGGTAAAGATGCGCGGGTTCTCGGTGGGGCTTCCCTTCCCGTATTAGCCAATTTCACTCGTGATCGTGACGTTGCCTTCGGCGTGAAACCCCACTCTCATTGAGCCTGCCTTGCTCCTACCTGTTGCGGCGTTCTCTTCTAAGTCGGCGCCTTTCTTGCCTTGCTAGTCTGTCGGTATCAAAGCTAATTGTTTTTATGGCAAGCCTGCCGGTTAAGATATTGACTTGATGATTTGTGGTCAGTCCACCGAAACTTACGCGAATCAAAAACTCACGCGGCGGTAAATCAAAACTGGCAGAGGAAACGCCGTTAGCTTGCTTAACCAGAGTCCCATCTCTCTGACTAATAACAATCATATCAGCAACAAGCGGTGCGCCGTCCGCAACGGCGACAATGTTAACAGTCAAACCACCATAGGCTCGCGTTGAATTCTGATTCGCTGAAGTAGCTGGCGCAGTTCGTTGAGCACTTGGCTGCTGTCTGGGCTGGACTGGTTGTTGCGCTGCAGGAGTCGAATTAACAGATTCAAGTTTGAAAACCTCTCGACGAGTCTGTCCTTCTCTGACCGTCAATGTGATTGATTTGTTTTTATAGCCGGTTGCGCGCACGATGACTTTATATTTGCCAGCGGGTAGTTTATAGCCGATAGAATCAACATAGACTTTGCTAGCCACCATCGTTCCATTAGGCAGCTGGACATAAAAGTTAGATTTCACTGCAGTGTTGTTAGTCGCTTTTTGTGCAAACAACTCCAGTTGTCCCGTTTTTTTCTTATCCGGCTTGTTGTCAGAATCGTCTGAAGCAGCGTTGCGGTTATTGTTTTGAGCTGCGCTACCCTGTGAAATTGCAGTTGTAGTGGCCGAATCTGTTTCGGTGTCAGATTTATCCGATAGTAGGAAAATTTCATGCACCCCTCTGGTGGCTAGTACTTCCACTTGCTTTACAAGCGAGGCTTTATTCGTTTTTGCGGTAACCTTATATTTTCCAGCAGGTAATGTTAGCTGGTGCGTTTTAACATTTCTGATTGTTTCTACGTTTTGACCATTCAAGCGCTGAATAAAAAAACTGGCACTAGTTGGCCTTTTCCCTTGCTTAGTGAGGGCAGATAACCTTAATCCACCGACTCTTCTACTCGCCTGACTATTTTCGTTATTTTCTGATACTGAGGAATTACTATTTGCGTCATTAGCTGACTCATTAGCCGAATTGGTACCAGCAACAACAGGGTTAGCTACATCAGCAGTCGCTGGAGCCGTATTAGTGTTTGTGGGCGCAGCTTGTTGCTGAGTTGTCGATGCGGTATCCGAATTAGTCGGGTTGCTTGGCTCTGAGCTGTCCTCCGATGCCGCATTAGTATCAGCATTTTTATAGATAGGTGCCTCGCTATCACCACCAGCAATAATTGGACTTGCTGGTTCATCAGCAAGTATAGGGACATCCAACTCGAATATTTCTGATCCATTCCGGCCATCTTTTACACCTAGAAACCTAACAACCTTTTGCTCACCCTGACTCACCGTAATTTTATAATCACCTACTGGCAAGCTTAGGGTGCTGGTTGGAGTATCTTTTATTAGTGCAATAGCCACACTGTCTGAATTTTCAATTAAAAAATCCGCATTTACGGGGGCGTTATTAACTATATTGACTGTGCTTAACGTTAGTGTTCCGAATGCTGGTGGTGTAATTTCTTCACTCTCATTGCTTTGTGAGTCATTGGCATTCGTGCTTAAGGGTTTGATTCTAAATGGAGAACTGTTAGTTCCTTCCCCTTGAAGTGTTTCACCAGACGCCACAGCACCAGTAGACTGACCGGAGCTGGTCACCTCAATTTTAGGAGGATTTACCGGAACAGCTTGTGGAACATTGTCGCTAGGTGTACTTTTCTCAACCGTGACCGCTGGAACATCTATTGCCTCTTTGTCAGATTTGAAAAGGTTCATAACCCCGAACCCAGCAAAAAACAAGATGGCGCCAATTAACACACCAACTACAAGAAACGTTATTATTTTAGAAATATTCATCAAGCTAGTTCTCCTGAAGCTTGTTCTGGTTTTATATTGCGAATAGTAGCAAGTGTCAGCTGATTACCCAATAGCACAATTTGAATCAATAAATCCTGAAACCTGCATGTTATCCGTAACTGGCTACACGTCATCTGTTGCGTATAGTCATCGAATTTAATGACTTTTAAGATACGAGTCTCTTAAGGAACTACCGCATCGCGCAGAGTATGGATGCTTTCGCAATGCACATCAGATGCTCAGGGATCGAGCGTCGCTCATCTTAATGATCCTCCATATTTCATCATATCCCACTAAAATTTTAATCCACGTCTATAACTGATCTATATAAATATCAGGTTTTATAGACCGATCATCATCTTCACGCTTAACGACTGAGCAACCCGTCGATACATTCAATTGGCGTTCAAATTCTGCCCGGTACCGATCTTAAATACGGCTCCCCCATTCCCTTGACCGCTGAATTTAAATCATTAAAGAGCAGAAATTACCACCTAATTTCCAAAGTAATTAATTATGTCTAAAAATATTCTATTTGCAATTTCAGCCCTATTTTTTAGTACGTGGCTATTTACAACTCCTAAGCTCTTTGCTGCAGGTGAAGAACTACAACAATTAAGTTCTCAGGAACGTGCGGAGGAACATCGCAAACGTAAACCCGATATTGCACAAAGAAAAGCGATAAGGGCAGCTTTGAAAGCCTTACGTAGCAATGGTGCTTTACAACGCTCAAGCAGACAAAGAACAAATAACCGGGCAAACACCAGAAGAAATAGCAGACTTGCCGCTCAAGCAGCTTTATCGACCAATACCAATGCAGCTACAGAATCTGAAGAGGTTGTAGCCATTAAACATGTCCTTCTCTGTGAAACAGAGATTTTCTGCCAAACAGCTCACGACTGGGCAGTCACTAACAATTTTAATAGCAATGGAATACTGACGTCAGAAGGTCATGGTGGTGAAACTATGTATCACCTATTTCTACGTCAGGACGTTTCACCCGATGAAGACACTATTGCCAGTGAATCCAGCAGGGTTCATGAAGGGGTAGAGACTCTGGAGGGTATACGTTATGCGACCTGGATGCTTGACTTGGAT
Source organism: uncultured Leucothrix sp. (assembly GCA_937923375.1). Lineage (GTDB taxonomy): Bacteria > Pseudomonadota > Gammaproteobacteria > Thiotrichales > Thiotrichaceae > Leucothrix. Next base: position 9,608 of record CALAJG010000319.1, on the reverse strand, counting down.
CCAGAAGGAAATAACGATAATGGGGGTAATCAGTAATGACAATCGCTAAGCATAAGCTAATTCCGCTGTTTACAGCACTATTTATCAGCAGCATTTTACTAGTTAATCCAGCCCAATCAGATACAAACCCTACCAATGGTTTGGTCAATTACGAAAGCCCTCATGTTCATCCAATAGATCTGACACCAAACAACAATACTCTGGTAGCAGTCAACACTGCGGCCCATCGTTTGGAAATTTACAACGTTGCTAACGGTGCGATGGCTTATCAGGGGTTTGTACCGGTTGGATTAGACCCGGTGTCTGTGCGAGCGCGTTCTAATAGTGAAGTTTGGGTTGTGAATCACATGTCAGACTCTGTCAGTATTGTCGACCTCAATACAAGAACAGTCACACGCACCTTACAAACCGATAACGAACCTGCTGATGTAGTATTTGCTGGTACAACTCTACGAGCATTTGTCAGCGCCTCTGAAGCGAATAAAATTAATGTCTTTAACTTAGGCAATTTGGATGCAGCACCCACCAGGATTAATATTGCTGGCGAAGACCCCAGAGCACTTGCAGTCAGTCCTGACGGTAACACTGTTTACGCGGCAATTTTCGAATCTGGAAATGGTACGACGGCACTCTCTGGAGGCGAGAGTGTATCAGCAGGTAATGCGGTGTCTCGCCCGGAAGGCCCCTATGCGGGTCAGAACCCTCCCCCAAATGATGGAAACAACTTTAGGCCAGCCATTAATCCAGCGATTGGCACGCCACCTCAAACGGCACTAATCGTTCGCAAAGATAATCAAAACAGGTGGAAAGACGATAATAATGGAGATTGGACAAATTTCATATCAGGTTCCTTAGCTTCCCTCAGTAAACGCCAGCCTGGGTGGGATCTACTAGATAATGATGTTGCCCGAATTAATGCTAACAATCTTTCCGTTACCTATCAAAAACGCCTGATGAATATGGTCATGGCACTTGCTGTTAACCCATCTTCCGGTCAGGTGACTGTAGTTGGCACCGACGCACGAAATGAAGTGCGTTTCGAACCAAACCTTAAAGGTAATTTTATTAAGGTTAACAAAGCCACTTTTACACCGGGTGGTAATGTAACAATATCTGATCTGAATACACATCTGGATTACACCCAAGCAACGTTGAGCAATGACTTGAAAGAACAGTCAATCGGGGACCCCCGGGGAATAGCATGGAACAATGGCGGAAATCTAGCCTTAGTGACTGGCATGGGGTCAAACAATGTCATTGCTTTGAATGCTGCAGGTACACGCATCGGCCGAATTGAAGTGGGCGAGGGCCCAACCGGCGTGGTAATTAATAACGCACAAAACCGCGCATTCGTAATGAACAAATTTGCTGGAAGTATTTCAATTATTAACACCAGCAATTTAACTCAGTCTTCAGTTACTCGCTTTGACGACCCAACACCTCAGGTGATAAAACGTGGTCGCAAGTTCTTATACGATACTCATCTAACCTCTGGAACCGGCCATACCTCCTGTGCATCATGTCACGTCGATGCGAGAACTGATCGGTTATCATGGGATTTAGGTAACCCAGCAGGCACGTTAGATCAGGTGCCGGGGGCCAATAACAGCACAGGTGCAGCGACGGGAAGCAATCTTAGTGTTTCTCCAATGAAGGGGCCAATGCTAACGCAGACTCTCCAGGACATAATGCTCCACCCGAGAATGCATTGGCGTGGTGATCGAGGCAATCTAGCAGAGTTTAGCCCAACATTTGTGGACCTGATGGGGCGTTCTTCACAGCTTTCGGGTGTTGACATGAATGCTATGGGAGACTTTCTTAACACAATTCACCTTCCACCTAACCCATACCGTAATATGGATAATTCGCGACCCGCTTCTGTATTCTTGCCGGATGGTAGCGTGGCGACTACCACCTCTTTTAATGCATTACGTGGCACTAACAATAGAAATAACATTTGTTTACGGTGCCACCTTGGTGGCGGCACCCGGAATGCTCAATCAAACAGCGAATTAGGCCAGGCATTTATCGCTCCGGCATTATCAGGATTTTATGATCGTTTGGGGTATTGGCCAAATTTAGTTAATGGTTCCACCAGCGGTTTTGGATATTTTCACGATGGTGCCGATACAATTGCAGGAGCTGCCCGTATTGATAATGCTGAGTTCCAAACTGATATGCTCGCTGAAATACTGACTCTCGAAGGCCCCGGTGGCCCTCTTGTTGGGGGTGAGCGCCGCCAGGATACGCATGCAGGTGTCGGTAAACAATTAACCATAAATGGTTCTGCTACAGCTCAGGAAACTACCCAACTGAACACAATGGTTAGTATTGCCGCATCTAGCCCTCATGCCGCTTTAATTGCTAAAGGTAATATTGGTGGTACTCAACGCGGATACTTCGGAAACGGAGCAACTTTACAATCTGACCGACAGTCTGAGCAAGTTACCACAACTCAGCTATTAGCACTTGCCAGTGCTGGTCAGCCAATTACTTTTACGCTGGTAGCACAAGGCATGGAACGCCGCGTAGCAGCAGATGCTAATGGAAATGGCGTCCTAGATGGCGATGAAACTCCCCCTGCTTCTCCCCCAGAAGCTAACCCAGATACTGTTAACGTTACCTCGTCAAATACTGTAACGCTAAGTCCATTGACTAACGACACGGGCTCAAGTCTGGTGTTAGAGACACCGAATGTCTGGTCATTAAAGGGTGGCCGAGTCGCTCAATCAGGTAACCAGTTGCGCTACACACCAAAGTCCGGTTTCAACGGCTTAGATAAAATTTGGTATACGATCCGTGACTCACAAGGCAGAACCGCTTTTAGTGTCATAAACATTAACGTGAGTGGTAACGGAGCTAACACAGCTGCACCCGTGGCTAATCCGGATACTGTGAATGTCACCTCTTCCGCCCCTGTAACGTTGAGCCCAGTGGCTAATGACACAGGTTCAAACCTAGTGCTACAAGCACCTAACGAATGGTCATTAAAGGGTGGGCGCGTTGTTTTAACGGGTAATCAGCTGCGTTACACTCCGAAGTCTGGTTTTAACGGTGAAGATAAGATCTGGTATACCGTTATCGACGCTCAGGGTCGCTCCACCTTCAGCGTAATTACATTAAATGTAAGCGGCAATGGCAATAATTCCAATCCTTTCCCTATTGCTAATCCAGATAGCTACCAAACGGTGCAAGGTACGAGCAAGACTTTGAATATACTGGCTAATGATACAGGTGTTGGATTAACCATAGACACGCTTTATGCTTACAGCTCAAAAGGAGGGACAACTACGCGTGGAGCAAATGGAACAGTGCTGTATACCCCTAAGTCAGGATTTACAGGTGAGGATAATTTCTGGTATGTCATGATTGATTCGCAGGGTCGTAAAAACAGCGCTCAGGTGACGATCGATGTGACGTCAAATGGACAAACCGCTGACTTTTTCCCAATTGCTAATCCCGATAACTATACAACAGCTCGCAACACCGCTAAAACATTAAATATTCTGGCTAACGATAGAACCAGTGGTGGCATAGCAATTGACACCCTCTACGAGTATTCATCAAAGGGTGGTAGGACAAGTCGTTCAGGTAACAATGTGCTGTATACCCCGAAAAACAACTTCAGTGGCGTCGATGATTTCTGGTATGTGATGATTGACGCTCAGGGGCGTAAAAATAGTGCCAAGGTGACCATTACGGTAAGCCCTTAAGTAAAAAATAGTTCCATACTATTGCGCCATACCTTCGGTAAAAGTTCATCCAATGGAATACTTTTTACCGTCGAGATATTCTCTGCAATGAATGGTAAATACTTAGGCTCGTTTGGTTTTCCACGATAAGGGACCGGTGTCAGATATGGGGCATCGGTCTCAAATAAAATCTTATCAATTGGCGTTATATCGACAACCTCGCGAACATTCTCGGCCGTTTTGAAGGTGCTGATCCCATTAAAGCCAAGGTGAAAACCTTGTTCAAGACAATACTTAGCCAAGTCAAGACCGGAGGTAAAGCTATGAATCACGCCTCGCTTCGGCATTTGCCCTACAAAGTTTTGTAAAATAGCCTGCATATCTTCATCAGCTTCACGGGTGTGTACCACAATCGGCATATCCAGATCTATTGCAATCTGTAGCTGACGCTCAAAAGCGTTCCGCTGCTTGGCACGATCCGAATGATCATAAAAATAGTCAAGCCCAATCTCGCCAATGGCAACGATTTTATCTGCCAATGCATTTTCGCGAATCCTCTGGTCAACTGCATCGCTGTAGGAATCTGCATCATGCGGGTGGATGCCTTGCGTTCCCCACACCATTGCATGCTGCTGCGTGATATTCATCACGGTATTAAGGTTATCGGGTGAAACAGCAATGGTAATTATCCGCTGAATATTAACATCCCTGGCCGCCTGAATCGTATCGACTAAGGCATCCCCTTCCAGATAGTCAAGATGACAGTGAGTTTCAATAATTGGATGATCGAACACTGGGATATCACGTTTTTTTGTAGCCATAGCTTGCTTAGTGTTGTTGTAATATTAAGGTTTTAAGGCGTCTCAGCGCTAATACGCTGATAAAGATCCGGAGTTGAAAGACTAATGCCTCGTTGGATCGACTCGTCCAATATAATTTCTATAAACCGCTGGCGCGTTTTAATCAGCTGCTTTACTTCTTTAGTATAATAGTAAACGCCCCATTTTATTGCATAGTCACCAGTATCAATGATTTGAACTTCCATGGGGTGATTAGAATCAATGGCGATTTCATTAACCTTAAGCACACGCTCAAACGCCGCTTCAAACATCGCTCTGACATCCGCTGGGCGCTGATCATAACCAATTTTAAAACTAAGGTTCTCACGGTACCCGCGAACCGATGCGAATTTAGACAAATTTTGAATCGTCATTTCACGCAGCTTGGCGTTCTTAAGAAGCACCCGATTGTTGTTTACCAGGTTAAATAGCTCGGTGTGAAACAACTTGGTTCTGAATACCAGCGCAGTCATTTTGCCATCATTGATTTCAATAACATCTCCTTCATCGATAAAATCACTGTTCAGGAGAATCAAACCACTTATGATGTCAGGTGCCCAGGATGCCTGAGTCAGGGCTAGCATCACACCGATAACACCGATAATACCACCCGCTTTCAATAAATCATCAAAACCCAGCACCTGCACAATACCGATAAGTGCAAACACAAACACCAATGAAACAACCAATAAGCTCAGTAAGCGGCTGTTGTGGGTATCTGAAATAACTTTCTCCCCTGCCACTTCGCGAGTTTTACCGTACTGGCGACGAATCAGAAATTGCAGTATCTGACTGGCCCAAAACGCCGAAAACACTACCATATTGACACCGATCAGGCGCTTCGCTATGCCATTGGTACCACTGTCCTGACCAAAGATGAAGTGATTCAAGAGCAGCACCACAATAATCAACAATCCCCCGGCGCGAAATACCTGAAGCTGATTAATATTTTGCTTATCATCCAACGACTTATGAAAGATATGCACAAAAATCGGGCGGGCGAGAACAATCAGGCAGAAACAACTGATTAGTAAGATCAACTCAATGTTTGTAAATTCTGCTTCCGAAAACTCGGCCAGATACTCCTTTAAGGTGTCGATCATTAGAGAGCTATCCAACAAAAAAGGCTTTGTGCGCAGGTACCACAGGCTTTGTATCAGCACCTAGCGTCTTAGCAGCCAACAGCGGCCAGTTTGGGTTTCGGATCATCTCACGCGCCAATAACGCAATATCAGCCTGACCACTGGCAATAATTTCTTCAGCTTGTTTTGGATCGGTTATCCCACCCACCGCCATGCTCATGATGCCAGCATTTTTTCTAATTTCACCCGCTATAGCGGGTTGCATTGCCGTTTTATTGCCGATGGATGAGCGCGATACCGGACTTGCTCCACCACCGCTGCAATCAACAATATCGACACCAGCGTCTTTCAACCAAGAAGACATTTGGATATTGTCTTCAACACTTAAACCAGCATCATCCCAGTCGGTTGCGGACAATCGAACCGCCAGTGGCAGGTTTTCCGGCCAGACCTCACGTACCTTAGCAGTCGTTTCCAACATCATACGCGCCCGGTTTTCTAAACTGCCGCCGTACTCATCATCACGGATATTCACCAGAGGCGAGAAAAAACTGTGCAACAAATAACCGTGTGCCCCATGTATTTCTAATAGTTTGTAACCTGCTGCTAAGGAGCGCTTTGCAGCCTCTACAAACGCATCTTGGGTGGCGACAATATCGGCCTTGCTCATTTGGATCGGTGTCTTCCAAAGCCGAGTCCCATCATCATCAAATGGTTCAGCAGAAGGTCCAATGATGTCCCAACCTCCCTCATCATTTTTTAAATGTTGCCCCCCTTCCCATGGAATAGCTGCGCTGGCTTTTCGGCCGGCATGAGCAATCTGTATGCCCGGTACCGCACCATGTAACTCTATAAATTGAGTAATAGGCAGCAAGGCTTCAACCTGCTGATCATTCCAAATTCCGGCACAGCCTGGCGTTATGCGACCTTCCGGAGTAACTCCGGATGCTTCAGCAATTATCAGGCCTGCACCACCAACCGCTAATGACCCCATGTGCACCCGATGCCATTCATTAGCTAAACCATCAACAGAGCTGTACTGGCACATTGCTGCCACGCCAATGCGGTTTTTGAAGGTAATATCTTTGATACTCAGGGGCGAAAATAACTGGGACATTGATAGTTCCTACATTCAAAAGTTCGAGATTATACCCCACGGCTCCTAGATGAAGCAGTCCAATACTGAAAAACACCTAGTACCAACACAGATTGGCTTATTGCTAAGCCTCAAACACCCACTGTGGGTATTTAACCATAATGGTTTTGAACGCCTCTGACTCCAGCCATTCATCCAACCAACGCTGTAAATTAGGGTAATCGGCAGATTCAAACCAGCGTTTATCGACGTGAGCAAACTGTCTTACAAACGGCATGATAGCTATATCAGCCAGTCGAACCTTGACACCAAACAGATAAGGATGATGACTTAATCTAGCTTCTAACTTATGGAGGAATTGTTCACCCTGCTTTCGGTAATATTCCGGAGTTTGATCAGGAGACCGGTCTGCATATTTATACTTATCCAGCCAGCCTTTAAAGTCGTTATCATTTTCATTAATCAACCCCAGCATATCAGGCAGCTGCGAGGAAGAACCTAATAATTCATAAGGATCTTGCTGCTCAAGTGCCCACAGCGCGATATCAAGACTTTCATCAATTACCATCCCGTCCGCCAGCTGCATAACGGGCACTGTTGCCTTTGGGCTGATATCCACCAACTGCTGAGGAATATCGCGAAGTATCACTTCACGATGCTCTACCGACTGTTCGGCGTATCGCAAAGCAAGACGTGCGCGCATTGCATAGGGGCATCGACGGAAGGAGTAAAGTACCGGCTGACCATTTTGGGTTGTGTTCATGGTTTTAATTATAAACCAGTTATCTTGTCTAAGAATGTATGAATATGTGTATATTGCATCCAAAAATCAATAAATATTCATCGAACAAGTAGCTTATGCCCCCCTGAATATCTTCATTGATGTTATCAAGATTTGCTGAGGACATTTATCCAAAAGACTGATAAATTACAGCTATCAAATGGAGAAAAATCATGAACTCTCAGACCGCTGAACTCAGCCATTCTACTTCTGTATCAAGTGACATATTATTGAGTGAAACCTTCGGCAATGGAGTCCTCAGGCTAACGTTAAACGATGCCAAACGGCGTAATGCCCTTTCAGATGAAATGATGATTGAGCTAAGCCAATCCCTGGACAGTGCCGCTTCAGATAAAGCTGTCCGTGTTATTGTACTGGCAGCCAATGGACCCGCTTTCTGTGCTGGCCATGATCTCAAACAAATCAAAGCGGGCAGACAATCCGACGATAAGGGACTCGCCTATTTTACCAAGGTTTTTGCCAACTGCGCAGCCTTGATGCAAAAGATCGTAAAGCACCCAAAGCCCATCATTGCTGAAGTCACAGGAATTGCTACCGCCGCTGGCTGTCAATTAGTAGCGAGCTGTGACTTAGCCGTAGCCGCTAAATCGTCAAAATTTGCCACGCCAGGCGTTCATATCGGTTTGTTTTGCTCCACCCCGATGGTAGCGCTGTCTCGCAATGTTTCTAATAAACATGCCATGGAAATGTTGATGGCTGGCGATATGCTGTCAGCTAAAAAAGCAGCTAACATTGGCCTAATCAATAAAGCGGTCAAAGATACTAAATTAAACAAAGTAACGATGGACTTAGCGGCTAAAATCGCTTCCAAGTCAACGATGACATTGGCCGTCGGCAAGCAGGCATTTTATGAACAACGAGAAATGCCACTGGCAAAAGCTTACCAATATGCTTCTGATGTGATGGTGCAAAATCTCTTGAAACAGGACGCGATTGAAGGCATTAATGCCTTTGTCGAAAAACGTAAGCCGGAGTGGACTGATCAATGAGTGCTGAGGTAACAATGAGTCAATACAACACCGATTTAGACCGTAACCCAGCGAACTATCAGCCCTTATCGCCGCTGACTTTTCTAGAACGAGCAGCTTCCGTTTTTCCAGAGCACACCGCGATTATTCATGGAAAGCTAAAACGTAACTATCGTGAATTTTATCAACGTTCAAGGCAGCTTGCCTCCGCATTATCTCAACATGGCCTGAAGCGTGGTGACACAATCTCAGTGATGCTGCCTAATTGCCCCGCTATGCTGGAAGCTCATTATGGTGTGCCAATGTGTGGCGCGGTATTGCATTCAATGAATACCCGCTTGGATCCCACCGTGATTGCGTTTCAGCTGGATCATGTTGACACCAAGGTATTAATTACTGATCGCGAGTTTTCTGAAACCATCAAACAGGCACTAGCCCTGTGTCAGACAAAACCACTAGTGGTGGATTATGACGATCTCGAATTCCCACAGGATGGCCCATTACTTGGCAGTAAAGACTACGAAGCGTTTTTGGTTGATGGAGACCCGGAATTTGAATGGCTAATGCCTAATGACGAGTGGGATGCTATCACGGTTAATTATACATCGGGAACTACTGGTGATCCTAAAGGTGTCGTTTATCACCACCGCGGCGCTTACCTTTTAGCGCAAGGCAATGCACTTACCGCATCCATGCAGAAGCACTCTACTTATCTTTGGACACTTCCCATGTTTCATTGTAATGGCTGGTGCTTTCCTTGGACGATGTCAGCTATTGCCGGCACTCACGTTTGTTTAAGATGGGTAAGACCCAAGCCTATGTGGGATGCCATCGCTGACCATGGGGTGACGCACTTGTGTGGTGCACCGATAGTCATGTCAACATTACTCACCACACCAGAGGCGGATAAACGCAAACTGAGCCATCGGGTCGAATTTATGACCGCTGCCGCCCCACCGCCTGAGCAAGTGTTAGCAGATATGAACATCGCGGGATTTAATGTAACGCACCTTTATGGTCTAACAGAAACCTATGGCCCTGCGGTGGTTAATGAGTGGCAAAGTCACTGGAATGAGCAGGATGCTGCACATCAGGCCGCCCTAAAGGCGCGCCAAGGCGTCAGATACTT
>CALAJG010000318.1 GCA_937923375.1 uncultured Leucothrix sp. | reverse complement strand
TGAATTATTGAAACAGTGGACCAATGACCGGTTTATTAGCGCTAAACACTTTGCGAATAATAATATAGGTGACGATTCACGCTACTCCATTCCCTTCTTTTTGAATGCGAATTCTGATTACAAAATGGAATGTGTACCGAGCTGCTGTGGTCCTGACAATCCGGCGAAGTATCCACCTATTTCATACAATGAAAGTCAGGGTGTAGTGCAGGGGGAGTAGACCTAAATAGGCACTGCCGAAGAGTGTAGGTCTCTTGCTATTCCCCTTGATCAAGGTATTCGATCTTATTTTCAACACCCTCCCACTCTTTCGCATCTTCGGGGTGCGGTTTCATCTCTGTAATGACGGGCCATTTGAGGGATAAATCGGCGTTTAGCTTAATAAAATGAAGCTGGTGTTCAGGCACATCTTCTTCAGCGTAAATCGCATCGATCGGGCATTCGGGGACGCATAGCGAGCAATCGATACATTCATCCGGATCAATTACCAGAAAGTTCTCGCCTTCGTGAAAGCAGTCCACTGGGCAAACTTCCACGCAGTCGGTGTATTTACACTTGATACAGTTGTCAGTTACTACGAAGGTCATTACTTATCCTAAACTTTTGTTATTTGGTTAATGATAGCATTTGCGACAGTGATAGCGACTCGCATGGCCGATTTTTTTCTGAAATAATGGCCGCAGATTTTTATTTCAAAGCTGCATTATCGGAGCCGACCATGAACGACTTCCCAACGCCACTTATTTCAGCCGAGCAATTAGCAAAACGACTCGATGATGACAATCTAGTGATACTGGATGCCAGCTACTACATGGCTGCGATGGAGCGTGATGGCATAGCAGAATGGAAAGCGCGCCGAATCGCAAATGCACAGCATTTTGATTTTGATCAGACGATTTGTGAGCAAGGCGCAGAATATCCACATACCATGCCTTCGCCCGAGCAATTTGAGCGAGATGTACAGGCACTAGGCGTGAATGCAGACAGTGAAATTGTTGTTTATGATGGCTTGGGTATGTTTGCCAGCCCTAGGGTATGGTGGATGTTTCGGGCGATGGGGCATACTGACGTTGCTATTCTCGATGGGGGCTTGCCTGCTTGGGAAAAAGCCGGTTTGCCGTTAAGCACCTCACCTGTGACTCAGGCACAGCATGGAAACTTCAAATCAAATTATCAACCGGCAATGTTCAGCGACACCGAGACCGTGCTAGCCGCATTGCAGGATGATCGTAAACAAGTGCTGGATGCACGTTCAAATGGTCGTTTTGTCGGTAAAGAGCCAGAGCCACGCGAAGGATTACGCGGTGGGCACATGCCCGGCGCAAACAACCTTCCTTTCATCGACCTTTTAGATAATGGTTTTTTGAAGCCAGTTGCCGACCTAAAGGTACAACTTGCGGCAGTTGCTAAGCCAGATCAGCAGTTAATTTTTAGCTGTGGCTCTGGGGTAACCGCTTGCCATTTAGCGCTGGCGGCAGAGGTTGCCGGTTATGAAAAGCTGTCGGTGTATGATGGATCATGGTGTGAATGGGGTGCACGTCCAGAACTGCCCATTGCAAAGGGATAGCAGTCAACACTCAATTAGGTTTAGCAAACAATATAGGATCAGATAAATGAGTGAAACAACGAAAGGCAGCTGCATGTGCGGCAGTGTTAGTTATCAAGCGACAGGGGAAATGCGCCCAATTTGTGCCTGTCACTGTACGCAATGTAGAAAGTTTTCTGGTCACTTCACTACCTCAACTTCCTCAGCTAAAAAAGACCTAACAGTTAGCGATGAAGCTGGCACGCTATCTTGGTACAAGACAGACTCTGCAAGCTGGGGATTTTGCAACCGTTGTGGCAGCAGCTTATTTTTCCAACCCGATGACAATACTAAACGCACATCCATTTTTGCAGGATCAATCGATGGCGCTACTGGGTTAACACTCAGCAATCAAATGTATTGCGAGAACAAGGGGGACTACTACGAACTGTTAGATGTAGAGACCATTAACATGGATGATTTGGACTGATCCGTTGGCTTACGACTACCTTATCGTCGGTGGCGGCATTGTCGGCGTATCAACCGCTTGGCAACTCAAACAACGCCAGCCTGACAAACGCATTTTACTCCTAGAAAAAGAAGACGGTTATTCCCAACACCAGACGGGTCATAACAGCGGCGTTATCCATGCAGGTGTTTATTACGCGCCGGGCAGCTTAAAGGCCAAGTTTTGTCGCGAAGGGGTTGCTGCGACAATTGCATTTTGCCAGCAAAATGACATTCCCTATGAGCAGTGCGGTAAGCTTTTGGTCGCAACCAATGCCGTAGAGTATGAACGCATGGAAGCGTTGTTTAAGCGCTGTCACGAAAACCAACTTGACGTTGAGTGGCTAGATGCTGAGCAGCTAAAAATACGCGAGCCCAATATTGTAGGCATAGGCGGGATATTGGTTAAAACCACAGGCATCGTTGACTATCAGCTGGTCACTACCAAAATGGCCGCGCAATTTGTGGCTCTTGGTGGAGAAACCCTCTTGCAACACGAAGTGATCTCAATGCAGGAAAGAGAAGGCCACGTTGAACTTAATGTTAGAACCCCGCAAGGCAACCTACAGTTTGATACTAAATTCTTAATTACTTGCTCTGGCCTAATGGCTGATCGCACCACCAAAATGTTGGGCATTGAAACTGACTTTCAAATCATTCCGTTTCGTGGCGAATATTATCAGCTAGCCCCAAAACATAACGACATTGTTAATCACCTGATCTACCCAATCCCTGATCCTGATTTACCGTTTTTAGGTGTACACCTAACGCGCATGATTGATGGCTCAGTGACGGTTGGTCCCAACGCTGTGCAAGGCTGGAAACGAGAAGGCTACGGCAAGATTAATATCAGCCTGCGTGACATTCTGGACATGGTGAGCTTTAGCGGTTTTTGGCATGTGCTGAGGAAGCATTGGAAAACGGGCCTCAAAGAAACGAAGAACTCTTGGTTTAAATCGGGCTATTTAAAAGAAGTACAAAAATACTGCCCGCAGCTTGCCTTAGACGATTTAAAACCATACCCCGCCGGCGTTCGAGCCCAAGCTGTATTGAAAGATGGTACTTTGGTGCATGACTTCTTATTTGCAGAAAGTGCTCGCAGTTTGCACGTTTGTAATGCACCCTCTCCCGCTGCGACTTCTGCTATTCCTATCGGCGGATACATTTGTGAAAA
>CALAJG010000317.1 GCA_937923375.1 uncultured Leucothrix sp. | reverse complement strand
TTCCCTGACGGTAAGCGCATCATTCTTCTAGCACAAGGTCGTTTGGTTAACCTTGGCTGTGGAACAGGTCACCCTAGCTTTGTAATGTCTAACTCGTTCACTAACCAGACGTTGGCTCAGATCGAGCTTTGGGCTCACGGTGAAAACTACGAAAACAAGGTTTACATGCTTCCTAAGCACCTTGATGAGGAAGTTGCGCGTCTTCACCTTGAGAAAATTGGAGCTAAGCTAACAACTCTTAGTGACTACCAAGCGGATTACATTAGCGTTCCAGTTGATGGACCTTACAAGGTTGATCACTACCGCTACTAAGAACTCGCTTTAGCTGAAATCGCCTTGGTTTCAGCATTTTAGTAGTTTAGGAGGCTGCTGTTCTGCAGCCTCTTTATTTACCTGCAGCTGCAGGCCTCCTATCCTATACTTAATTCAAAGCCTGTCATCTCAATAAGTGAGCGGTCAATATTATGAATAAACACATTAGTTTCGAATTCTTCCCAGCTAAAACCGAACAAGGCACAGCGAATTTAATCACGACCAGCCAGACACTTGCCGAACTCAACCCTGAATTCTTTTCAGTGACTTTTGGCGCTGGGGGGTCCGATCAGGAAAGAACTCTAAATACTGTGTTGTCGATACAACAAGAATCTGGAATCCCAACCGCTTCTCACCTCACCTGTGTTGGCTCTAGCAGGAAGCGTATGAGTGATATTTTAGACACTTATAAAGCGAACAATATTAATCGAATTGTCGCCCTGCGCGGTGATTTACCGATGGGTATGGATGACCCGGGTGAGTTCCAATTTGCCGACGAACTAGTCAGCTTTATTCGCGAACACTCCGGCGATTTTTTTCATATCGAAGTGGCGGCATATCCTGAAAAGCACCCACAGTCAATTGATCATAAAACCGACCTAAATAACTTCGTTAAAAAAGTTAACGCCGGCGCTAACAGTGCCATCACACAGTATTTTTACAATACCGATGCCTATAGCTATTTTGTAGATGAATGCGCAGCTGCTGGTTCCAACATCCCAATCATTCCTGGCATTATGCCGATTGGTAACTTCGAAAACCTGTCCAGATTTTCAGATGGCTGTGGTGCCGAGATCCCTCGCTGGCTGCGGATTCGCTTAGAAACATACGAAGATGATCCTAAATCATTGCGAGCCTTTGCCGATGATTACATCACTGAAATGTGTATGACATTAATTAAAAGAGGCGCCCCAGGCTTACACTTCTACAGCATGAATCAAGTTGAACCTAATCGCAAGATTTGCAATGAAGTGCTCAAAAGTCTGAACTAGCTGACCAAATATGCCTTTAGTCAAGATGAGCGTCAAGGAAAGAAGTCTCAAATAATATAAAATGAGTTTGTGGTTTCCCTTAAGCAACCTCGCAACTACTATTTAGAACTATCAAACAATAACTGCAAAAGGATTGACGCTTTGATGTCCCATACACCTATACCAGAATTGTACGTCTCTTCTGACAGTGCGATAAAACTCAAAATGGAAGCAGCCGGACTGCCCTCATGGGATTTGACACCCCGCCAAATATGCGATTTAGAACTGCTAATGAATGGAGGCTTTAATCCTCTTAAAGGGTTCCTGACACAAGATGATTATCAAAGCGTTGTTAAAGACATGCGCCTTACTGAAGGATCACTTTGGCCGATTCCAATAACACTTGATGTCTCGCAGGCGTTTGCAGAACAGGCTGAGGTGGGAACTGATATAGCACTAAGAGATCAAGAGGGTGTTATATTAGCCACTCTATCCGTTTCAGATAGCTGGATTCCGGATAAAACGCTGGAAGCGAAAAGTGTATTTGGCTCCGATGACGATACTCATCCAGGAGTAAACTACCTTCACAATATCGCTGGCCCGGTGTACCTCGGAGGAGCAATAACAGGTATACAACAACCTGTTCATTATGACTTTCGTGGTCTTCGTGATACGCCCAATGAGCTTCGTGCCTACTTTCGCAAGCTTGGCTGGAAACGCATCGTAGCGTTTCATACGCGCAATCCATTGCATAGAGCTCATCAGGAACTGACGTTTAGAGCAGCCAGAGAAACGCAAGCCAATTTACTTATCCACCCAGTAGTAGGAATGACCCAGCCTGGCGACATTGATCATTTTACCAGAGTTCGCTGCTATGACGCCGTTCTCGATCAATACCCTTCAGCAACGACGAACCTGAGCTTATTGAACCTTGCCATGAGAATGGCTGGGCCGCGCGAAGCTGTATGGCATGGATTAATTCGTAAGAATTTCGGTTGCACCCATTTTATTGTTGGTCGTGACCATGCAGGGCCAGGGATTAACTCCAAAGGTGAAGACTTTTACGGTCCTTACGATGCCCAAACCTTATTCCGTGAACATCAGGAAGAAATGGGAATTGAAATGATCGATTTTAAACACATGGTGTATGTGCAAGAACGTTCTCAGTATGAAGCGGCTGACGAAGTTGAAGATGACGCTACTGTGTTGAACATTTCTGGAACAGAGTTACGTCGGCGCCTGGCTGAAGACTTGGAAATACCGGAATGGTTTTCTTTCCCTAGCGTTGTAGAAGAACTCCGCCGATCACGCCCTCCTCGGGCTAAGCAGGGATTCACGGTCTTCTTTACTGGTTTCTCTGGCTCTGGTAAATCTACCATTGCCAATGCCCTCATGGTAAAACTGATGGAAATGGGGGGACGACCAGTGACACTACTTGACGGCGATGTTGTTCGTAAAAATCTGTCATCAGAGCTCGGCTTTTCAAAAGAACATCGAGATTTAAATATTCGCAGAATTGGCTATGTCGCCTCGGAGATAACTAAGAATGGCGGCATTGCAATATGTGCGCCTATTGCACCCTATGCAACCACACGCCGAGCTGTTCGCGAGGATATCGAAACGTTCGGCGCATTTATCGAGGTGCATGTAGCTACTTCAATTGAAGAATGCGAACGACGTGACAGAAAAGGATTATATAAACTTGCTAGAGAAGGGAAGATCAAAGAGTTTACCGGAATTTCAGACCCTTATGACGTCCCTGAAAAACCAGAGCTCAGAATTGAAACTCAAAACGCCGACGTTGATAACTGTGCACATCAAGTAATTCTGAAACTAGAAAACCTCGGTCTAATAGGCTAATTACCACCGATTTAAAATTTGGAAAGCAGTATCATACATTGGGTGATACTGCTTTTTAATATGTGAGCTCCAGTCGCGCATTGAATCAGCAGAAGTTAATTTCACTTACGTGCTTATAAGCTTTACTGTGCCCCAGATTTGACAGCTTTAACGACCTCATCAGATTTAGCAAATTTTGACCAAAAGTGTTTCAATTGTTTGTTCATCCAGTAGCCTAAGGGCTGCTCAACCAATCGGTGTATCAACCAAGATGCCAGCATCATTATCAACACAAGCGTAATGAGTAATACGTAACGATTTACCGACCCGCCAAATTCATGAAACATCATGAAACCAATATTCTGATGGATGAGATACAAGGGATACGTTAACACGCCCAGTTTAATGAGCTTCTGAGAACTCAGACCTTTTGTATACCCAAGTGATATAAATAGAAAGACAGTAAAGCAAGCTACAATAACTGCACTGCTGATGTAAGGGGAGAAATCGCTCTTATAGAGCACTTCCAAGTGCCGAATTTCGCTTAAGTTTTGCCACAGCGACAGCAGCAGGCTCATGACCAACATTGCTACACGAATCAGACTCAAGCCATTTTGTCGAATCAGGTAGAACACTGCCCCTGCGATAAAGAAAGACGACCAATCGGGGAGAAACAGAAAAGTAATTATTTTGGGTAAGGGCACCAGCAAATTTAGGATGGTCAAGATCAACCATAACGCCAAAAACCATTCAATACGTTTAATTTGCCCGCAAACTAGTAATACAAAAATTAGTAAATAGAATTTTATCTCAACTAACAATGTCCAATAAACACCATCGACCATTTTTACGTTGGCAAATCCGCTGATCATCGTAAGATTCAAGAGGTACTCGACTAGCCCTATCTGAAAAATCTCCCCGCCTTTCCAGAAAATAAATGCTGCAGTCAGGCTAACACACACCCAGAAGGCAGGATATAAACGAGTAATTCTCGATATGACAAAATTTGCCGCATCACGTTTACTCGCTGTCATTAATATCACAAAACCACTGATTATAAAAAACAGCTGTACTCCATAGAGACCGTACTTAAAAACTTCGCCTAGTACCGGATACTCAACAGGACTATAACCCCCCTCAGCAAATCCTCGAAACGTATAATGATATAAAACAACCGCTAAGGCAGCCAAAAACCGTAGTAGGTCAATTTCATAAAATCGATCTTTAACTTCCATTACCCTGCACCGTCCACAATTATTTTTATAATAATAAGCAAGCATTATGACGGATGTTATGACGGAATCGATATTCTAGCTTCCTTACGGTAGAAGCATCCTGACCAAATGAGTATTTGGTCAGTTTATTTAGGCTAGACACTTTCATCTGAGAGCATTTTATTTTGTTAATACAGTGTCAATATTTAATGTAACTTCATCGCCGTGGAACACTTGCTCTTGTTCTATATATAAATCACCATTCTGGCTAATTGCATTGCCACTTTGTGATACTCGTGCGCCAACAATGACGCTTGGAAACATAGACAATTTCATTTGAGGCATCATTGCCATGGTATCGTCTAAAATAATTGAAGCGGGTAAGTCTTTAACCATAAGACGCTTGGCTGCTAATGGCATAGGGGGGCCAACTTGTGCTTTGGCATAAATAAATACGGCGTCCTCAGGCGATACTTGTCCCTTAAACTTCTCATCCAACTTAACATTGATGGTAACTTTAGCACTGCCCTGCTCTACTCCCTCATCAGATTCATTGTTAGCGAGTCTTGGTTTCTTCTCAATGCGATCCGTTGCTGCATTTAGTTGTAGTGGCGACTTTTCATTTTCTTCATCCAGAACATTATTTGCCGCTGCAATCTTTTTCTCAACGCGGCGAATCAACACATCAAGCTGTGCCTGCTCTGCTTCTTTACCATTTAACATTGGGCGCAACATTTGCCATCTAGCAAATGCCTCATGCAGCTTCCCTTTTTGCTCCAGCGCCATTCCAGACAGCCAAAGTCCAGTTGTGTTACTAGGTGCTTTTTCTAGTGCAGCATTAACCAAACTTTCTGGGCGACCAGTCATCTTACCCTGCTGCTTTATCGAAAGTGCATCAGCTAGCATTAACATCACATCAGGCTCTTCTGGCTGCAAGCGATATAAATTTTCATACGCTTCGATTGCACCATCATACCGCTGCATCACCATATAAGACCTACCCAGCATGTACCAACCCTGAGCATTATCAGGGTTTTCTCGCATCTTGTTGTGAAGGTTAGCAACTAGTTTTTCAACGTCCGGCTTACCATCTGCCGTCATTGGCACTTCTGGTTTCGGTGGCACTTTCGCCATCTCAATAGCATTCGGTGTTCCCAGATACATATAAAGTGCTAATGCGCTAGCGGGCATAGCTAAAGCAAGAAAAACTGCACTTAGCCAAGAAGTTCTACTCGCTTCTCGTTTAGCCTCCTTTTTCGTGTCGTCAAAAGCCTGATTTGATTTGTCCCTTACCGCTTCGGTACCTACGTCTAGTAGCAGTGCCTGCTCTAATTCCCCGCGTCTGGCACTATATTGCTCACTGTCTACTTCCGCTTTTTCAAAGCTACTTTCCAGCTCAGCCATCTGCTCCTGAACAATGAGAATATTCTGCTGTTTACGCCCATCAACTATTTCGTCCGGTGTTCTAAATAACGGCAATAACAGATAGGCAACTGCTAAAACCAGTAATACTATTATGAAGAACCAGAGCATTATTAAATCCTTATTTTTCTTTGAAAGTCGTTGAATAACTATTTCAGTTACGGCGTCTTATTCAGCAAGTCGCGAACTGAGTCTTGTTCTTCCTTGCTTAGGGATATTGCTGGTGCCGCTGCTGCCTGAGACCTGACCCAGCGGACGACTAGGAAGAGTGCCAATAAAAGAAAGATCACAGGGCCAAGCCACAGTAACAGTGTTTTCATTTTAAACGCGGGTCGATACAGCACAAAGTCACCATATCGCGCTGTCATATAATCAATAACTTCATTTTGGCTCTGACCGTCCTCAACCATTTGATAGACCTTGGCTCGAAGGTCTTTTGCTAAGTCAGCATCCGAATCTGCAATCGTTTGGTTTTGGCAGACTAAGCAGCGTAGCTCATTAACCAACGCAGTATAATTCGCTTCGCTTTGTGCATTTCTAAAGGTAACTCTCTCAGCCTCAGCCCAAATAGAGGCCGAACCGAAGAAAAGAATACTGATAGTCAAAACCAGTAATAAACGTTTCATCAGCCTTTTTCCTCACGCAGCTTTAAAATCAACGGCAGCAAATCATTGCGAACCGTTTCATCGGAAACAGGGCCGGTTGACTTGTGCCGGATTATTCCTTTTTTATCGATAACAAACGTTTCGGGAACACCATAGACACCTAAATCAATACCAACCTGACCTTTATAATCCACAGCTATGTGTTCATAGGGATTACCCAACGCTGCCAGCCATTCCTTAGCATCTTTAGGCTCGTCTTTATAATTCAGACCAAGTACTGGCACATTTTCACTATTGATAAATCGTGTCAGTACGTCGTGCTCTGCCCGACAAGAAACGCACCAAGAAGCAAACACGTTCAGCATCCAAACTTCACCTTTAAGCGCCTGTGGGGAGATCGATTTCCCCTTAGTCATCAGTGTAGGCAAACTAAACTCCGGCACTGGTTTACCAATAAATGGGGACGGTACTTCACGCGGTTTCAGACTCAGGCCGATCGCCAAGAAAACAACCAGCACAGCAAATATGCCTAATGGAATGAGTGCACTTTTTTTCATGCTATCGCCTCACCCGCTTTTGTACTTGCCTCGCCTATTTCAGGTTGATTGGCAACTTTCGGCTCAATTATACGTCGCCTCACCCGACGATAGCGTTTATCAAAAGCTGCCAGCAAACCACCTAGCCCCATCAAAGCTGATCCGATCCAAATCCAACTAACCACCGGCTTATGGTACAAACGCACACTCCATGCATCTTTACCCAGAGGCTCACCTAAGGCAATGAACAAGTCTCTCAAGAGGCCGCCATCAATCCCGGCCTCTGTCATCGGCATGGTGCCAGGGCCATAGTTACGTTTTTCGGGTCGTAGTGTAGTCACATTCAAGCCATCACGTGTCACCACAACTTCACCCTGTTGTGCGATGTAATTTGGGCCCTTTACTTCTTTTACTCCGTTAAATAAAAACGAATAACCACTCATTTGATATTCTTGACCACGCTCCAAACGCACATCTTTTTCCGTACTGTAAGCAGAGGTTAAACTAATTCCAGCCACTGTTACCGCCATGCCTATATGAGCAATTGCAGCACCCCACATTGATAGCGGTAATTTAAACGGTGAACGACCTTGTTCCTGAACCCATAGTAGTGCCGTTAAGCTGACCCACGAAGCAAGTGCAACACCTAGGGCAGCCTTCCAATCGAAATGTGTCATAAATAAAATCGGCACTAAAAAGCCAATCAATAAAGCAAATAACAGTACCCAACGAACTTTTGAAAATACGCGCTCTTTTGTGTCTTTTTTCCAGCGTAGGAACAAGCCAAACCCCATGGCACTAAATAAGACCAACCCTAATGGTATTGAGATGGTATTGAAGTATGGCGGGCCAACCGAAATCTTTCCTAAGCCTAAAGCATCAATAAACAATGGATAAAGCGTGCCGAGCAGCACTGTGGCAGTCATCGCGATTAAAGCGACATTATTAACCAGTAACCCCATTTCTCTGGAAATAACAGTAAAGGTTCCTGTCGAACGCAGCTTTGGCGCACGTATTGCGTACAAAACAAGTGATGAACCGACCACTAACACTAGGAAGATTAAAATGAACAAACCGCGCTCAGGGTCGCTTGCAAAAGCATGTACCGAAGTCAATACGCCTGAGCGCACCAAGAAAGTTCCCAGCAAGCTCAAGGAGAAAGCAAAGATAGCCAGCAGTATCGTCCAAGACTTAAAGGCTGCACGTTTCTCCGCAACAGCAAGAGAATGAATCAACGCTGTTCCGACTAACCATGGCATTAGGGAGGCGTTTTCTACCGGATCCCAAAACCACCAGCCGCCCCAGCCCAATTCGTAGTATGCCCACCAGCTACCGAGTGCAATACCAATCGTCAAGAAGACCCATGCGACGTTAGTCCAGGGACGCGCCCAACGCGCCCAAGCCGCATCCAACTTCCCTCCTAGCATGGCGGCTATCGCAAAAGCAAAGGCGACTGAAAAGCCCACATAGCCCATGTACAGCATCGGTGGGTGAATTGCTAAACCAGGGTCTTGAAGCAAGGGGTTGAGGGTACGACCTTGCAGTGGAATCGGAAATTGGCGTTCAAATGGATTAGAAGTTAGTAGCATGAAAAGTAGGAAACCAACACCAATCATACCCATGACACTGAGCACTCTCGCTAACATGACTGGCGAGATGCCTTTACTGAAAACAGACACTAACCAAGCCCAAACACTCAGAATCAATACCCACAGCAACAACGAACCTTCGTGCGCGCCCCAGACTGCCGAGACTTTATAAATCGTCGGCATTAAGGTATTGGAGTTATTGGCCACGTACAAAACAGAGAAATCACTCTCGAGAAAGGCAGCCATCAAACAGGCAAAGGAAACCGCTAGCAACACAAACTGTGCGCGTGCCGTTGGTTTAGCCATAGCGATCCATTGTGCATTATTGGTTGCCGCACCAATCATCGGAAAAATGGACTGCACAACCGCCACAACTAATGCTAACACCAGAGCAAAATGCCCGATTTCAGGAATCATTTTTCTATTGCCTCTGTGGTTTTTTTAAGTTTACCAGGGTAGCTATGTTCTTTGGCCAGCACATCCTCTACCTCAGGCGGCATATATTCTGCATCATGCTTGGCAAGCACTTCCTCCGCCATGAAGCGGTTATTTGCATCAAACCTACCTTTTACCACTGCACTTTGCTCTTCTTTAAATAAATCGGGGAGGATTTTGTCGTAATTAATAGTAACCTCGTGACCTCGGTTATCCGTCAAGATGAAGCTCAAATCGAGCGTTGTATCACTTCGCTGTAGGCTACCTTTTTTCACCAAGCCGCCTAGACGTACCACGCGGTCTTTTGGCACCTCTCCTGCCATTACCGATTCTGGTGCGTACAGATAAGCCAGATTACTTTGCATCGCTTTTGTAATCATCGCCGACGCAGCACCTACCGCGCACAGACCTAATAAAATAAAAATGATTCGCTTATTTCGTGCTTTCATTGGTATTAATTCTCTTTTTTCCGACGCTTCTGTCGCTGAATACTTTTGATCAAGCGCCGGTGTTGAATCTTCAAAACGATGGGTTCTAATAGCATTAAAAATAACACCATCCCCATCGAACACCATACATAAAAGCCATAACCGCCCATGGCAAAAAACTCGCTCATCTAAAGGCCTCCAAGCGCTCTACCCAGTTAGTGTGGCTTTCACGTTGTAAAATAATATTTCGCACCCGCATAAGGATGACTGCGAAGCAATACATCCAAAAGCCAGCCGTAACCACTAACATCGCAATCAATATATTTGGCTCAACTCGCTTTAATGAGGACTCTTGATGTAATGAAGCGCACTCATTTGGATCTGGACAGTTAATCGAATAATAAATCACCGGAACAATGGCCAAACCAACCAGCGCTAACACTGCGGACGCCCGATCTGATCGTCTTGTTTCCTCAATCGCAGACTGTAGCGCGATGTAACCAATATAGAGAAATAACAAAATCAATTGTGTGGTCATTCTTGGGTCCCAATCCCACCAGGTTCCCCAACTAGTTTGCCCCCAGAATGCACCAGTCCACAGCGACAATGCAGTCATTATTGCACCGGTTACCGCCGTAGCTGAGGCCATCATATAGGACATTCGGGTATTGAAAATTAAACCCAGCACAGCCCAGGCAACCATAACAACATACAACCACATCGCCATCCACGCGCTGGCGACATGCACGTAAATAATTTTGTAGTACTGTTTTTGATCGCTCAACACATCAGGGGTTTCAAAAAAACCCCAATATAATCCACCCATAATCAACAGGATTGCCAGCGTCATGAACACCGGAATTATTTTACCCGCCAACGGATAAAAGCTGGAGGGTGAGGAATATTTAAACCAATTTATTGCCATGGATAGATCCTATTCCACCGATATTCGCAATGAGGCAGCAGTTGCCCATGGTGCAAACACCAGTGCCAGCAGTAAAAATGCCAGTAGTAACAAATAATAAGGCTGCAAGGATACATCCCCTTGCATCGATGCTTCGATAGCCCCAGAACCATATACCAGAACCGGTATATAGAGCGGAAGCACCAACAGCGAAATTAAAATACCACCACCGCGTAAACCCAATGTTAACGCAGCTCCAATGGCTCCAATCATGCTGAGTATGGGCGTACCAATTAACAGCATAACCATCATCGTACCTATCGTTGTAGCGGATAAATGATATTGCAAGCCAGCTAGCGGCGCGATTAACACCAGAGGCAGACCAGTTAGCAACCAATGAGCAAATATCTTGGCAAATACCAAAATTGATAATGGCTGTGCCGTTAGTAGTATTTGTTCCAGGGTGCCATCAGCATAATCATTAGCAAAGATACGTTCCAGAGCCAAAGTAGATGCAAGCAATGCTGCTACCCACACTACACCTGGAGCTATTTTCTGCAAAATAGCCTTCTCAAAACTAATGCCTAGCGGAAAAATACTGACCACGATAATAAAGAAAAGCAGCACTGTGAACACATCGCTACGGCGTCTCATCGCCAGCAGTAAATCGCGCTTCACCAACGCTCGGAATGAATCAAACATAACGATCCAAGCATAACCTAAGCATCTTATCTTCAGCTATGGGCAAAGCCTGATGGGTTGTTAAGATAACCATACCCCCCTGCTCCACGTGTTTGACTAAGATCGATTGCAATAATTCCACCGCAACCACATCGAGAGCCACAAAGGGTTCATCCAGAATCCATAGCAGCGCATCGCTGAGCAAAAGACGACTTAATGCAACGCGTCGCTGTTGTCCTTGTGAGAGTTTACGCACCGGTGTTTCTTCGTAACCAGCAAGTCCAAATAGCTGCAGTGCCTCATCGGTTTGCTCCTCAGACACTGACTTTCCCGCTAAACGACTGAGAGTCTGCAAATTCTCTACCGGATTCAAATCATGTTTTAACGCGTTCTGATGACCCAAATAAAGTAGGTTCTGGCGATAGGTATCCATGTTCGAGACTGTCGACTCACCTTGCCATTCAATGCGACCTTTATCGTATAAAAACAAACCGCATAGCGTTCTTAGCAAGGTCGTTTTTCCACTCCCATTACGCCCCTCGAGCCACATAAGCTGACCTGGAATCAGTTTAAATGAAAGCCCTTCAAACAAAGCAATATCGCCCCGGCTACACTGTAATTGGTTAACGACAAGACTCACATTAAGATCACCTGGCAAAGTTGAGATGCGATTATATAAGAAGCTCAGACTTAAGGGCACCTCTAATACTTGAATTTAAGTCGCATTGAATCCATATTATAGGGAGAATTCTAATTAATTTAATGGTACAAAAATGAAACACATTAAGAAAGCTGCTTCTTACTCGGTGGTTGGCGGCTTAGGTCTTGCCGTTATTGCCAATTTGCAAGGCTGTGCACCAGACGCACCAGAGCCTCCTCCTGAGCAACAAGCGCAGCAACAAGAAAATATTGGCCAGCTAGAACAAGACTTACAAAATCAGAATTACTTTCTGGTGATTAGTCAAATCTCAGCGAATCCTGACAAATATGAACTGGCTGAGCGCTATCCGACAGAAGGTGCTACCCGCGCCGTGCTGAAAACCATGGATGGCAAAGAAAGGGTACTGAGCAACGAAGAGTTGACTGCCTTGGCCAAAGCCGAAGCGGACAAAGTAGAAGCGGGCACATCAGGACTCACTAAGGAAGCCACAGCAACCTCAGGTGGCGGCTTAAGTTTAGGTGAGATGATTTTGGCCAGTGCGGCGGGCTCTCTGATTGGCGGCATGATCGCCAACAGATTGGCCAACAATGCGAACGCTAAAGCTCGGACTCAGGCAAGCACCCGCCCTGCTGCCAGC
>CALAJG010000316.1 GCA_937923375.1 uncultured Leucothrix sp. | reverse complement strand
ACTTTGACCTAAACTCTGACCTACTGACATTGATCAAACAGAATAAAAGCATCACAACCGTAGAGTTAGAAAGCAACGGTGGCCTAATCTATGCAGCTCGTGCGCTAGCCTTCAGTATCGAAAAGAACCAGCTAAACACGCATGTGGAAGGAGAGTGTAATTCGGCTTGTACGATTGCTTTTATGGCCGGTAAAAAAAGAACATTGGGTAAGAATGGCAAAATCGGTTTCCACCAATACGAACTTCAAAAGCCCCACCCACTTCAAGTCAAACAAACCGAAGACGAGCAAGAAACGGATCGAAAGTTCTTCGAAAGGCGAGGCGTCACCCAAAGCTTTCTGGAGCAAGTCTACCAATCAGATCACCAAGAAATTTGGCACCCCAAAAGAGCAGACCTGTTAGCCGCCAGAGTAATCACTTCCAACTAGCCCACCATCTCCAAACTCATAGCAAAATCAAGGCTCGGCACATGGGACATTGAAACAAGCGCCTTCTGACTACTTTGATGGCGAAGCCATTAAAGCCAAGGCAGTGAAGCGTTTTCAATGCCCCATGTACCGGGCCGAACTAAACCATCAATACTCAATGCCAGCCTGCGCCTTAACGCCCTGCCGAAACGCATGACGCTCATCCCGAACCTCACTAATCGTATCCGCAATTTCTTCTAATTCCTTAGGCATGGTCCGCCCAGTAATAATCACATTCTGCATCTCAGGCCGTGCTTGCAAAGCCTCCAAAACCGGCTCCACCGCAAGATTCTTATACTTCAACGGATAGCTCATCTCATCAAATACGATCAAGCCATATTCTGGATTATTCAGCATCTCAACAGCAATCGCCCACGCCTTCTCTGCAGCCTGCGTGTCCTCATTATGATCCTGAGTTTCCCAGGTAAAACCATGCCCCATTACATGCCAATCAATCATCGGATGGTCTTTAAAAAACAAAAACTCACCAGTAACGTCACGTCCCTTGATGAACTGAATAACGCCACACTTCTGACCATGCCCCACGCTGCGAGCCATAGTGCCCAGTGCTGAGCTGCTTTTACCTTTACCGTTGCCCTTGAGCAATATCAACACGCCGCGCTCTTCCGTAGCGTTGGCAATACGCTCATCCACGATGGCTTTTTTGCGCTTCATGCGTGCTTGGTAACGTTCGTTTTGTTCTGGCGTTAGCATGGTTAGTCCCTAAAATTAGTTGAGTGGCAGTCTGTTACGGAGTCGGCTAATCAAGCCGTTGCTACAATTTGCCATAGGCTAAAGCCAATGACGAATAACAAAAACAGTAATAGTCCAATCCCTGAGATATAGCCCAGTAAATGCAACATCCTCTGCATGGCCGTGGGTGGTGTAGGGGCGGTGGTTGGCTCTGGGGTATTTTCCTGACTCATGGTTAAGCTCCTGCGTTGTTCAGTGTGAGGTAGTCAGCGCCTAATAGATTAGCTATTTCTTTGGCGCGACCACGTTTAACTGTGGACTGCTCGGTATCAATCAGCGTGCATTGTCCAATTAATTGCAGCCCATCAACAGACTGAGTGGTGCGCCCATCGGTCAGTAGATAAGTTTGGATGTGCAGCTGCGGATTTTTGCGTCTCACGCCAAGTAGATAGTGCTGTGCCTGTTGCAGTACATCCCTAATCGGCGTGCCGCCACCGGCAGGCGTTTCATTTAATAGGGGGGTAAGTTGTTTGGGTGCACGCACCTGCGGCAATAGCCATTTAACCTGTTCGTGACCAAAGCTCATCACTGCTAGCTGTTCGCGCAAAAGGTAGGCCTGCTCAGCAATTTGCAGCACTACACCTTTAGATTTGGCAAAAGCCTGTGCCGCCAAAGTAGACGCTGATGTGTCGAGCAAGATAAGATGTAACACCGTTTTTCCTGTGCGTGCTCTTTTGTACTGCCATTGCCAGTCTTCCTTGCTGTTTTGACGTTTGCTGTTGGCCGCTAGCGTTGCAAACCAGTTGACGCCAGAAGCAGTTTGTTTGCCATTTCTGGCGCCGCCGATAGCTTCGCCTTTTTGCTTGCCAGCCAGAATTTTGCTGGGTTTGACTGTTCGTTTGCCTAGGGGAGGTGAGGGTTTGGTAGTTTTCAGCATTAAACGTTCAGCTTGTTGAACGGCCTGTTGCTGCGGTGGCATCCCCCCCCAATCGCCTTCAGCTGATCGTTCACCAGTTTGTTGCGGACTGCCTCCCTTCTCCGGTTTCTCTGTTTCACTATCATTATTTTCAGGTGGGGCAGGTGGTTTAGAAAAGGGTGGTGGAGAAGGTGGCGTTGGAGCTACCTCATTCCTACGATGCTCAAGCACCAACGCTTCAACCGCATCAATGTCGCTGAGTTCAACGTTGTTGCTACCTTTCCAAGCGGCATGGCTGAGTGCTGCGCGATACCAAACAATATCGGCACGCATTCCATCCACCTTGGCGCCGTCACAGCGCTGGGCAATTTCTCTGCGCATTTGACTGGAGCACTGCACCATCGGGAGTAGCGCTTTGGCTGCTTTAATCTGTTGGATGTGTGCATCTTGCTGACTGGCATATTGCGCTAGAAACGAATCTGCTGAAGTATCAAACGCCTCACGTCGCTCTACAATTTCAATGCGCTCGTCAATGCTGTATTGATTGCTGAGCGTGACTGACAGTCCGAAACGATCCTGAAGCTGTGGCCGCAGCTCGCCTTCATCCGGATTCATGGTACCAATCAGTAAAAAGTCTGCGGGATGCTGATGGCTAATCCCATCGCGCTCGATAATATTTTTGCCACTGGCAGCTACATCCAGCAGCTGATCAACCAAAGCATCGGGCAGTAAATTCACCTCATCTACATACAAAACGCCTTGATGTGCTTTAGCTAGCAGTCCGGGGTTGAATTTCACCTGCTGATCATTCAGCGCCTGCTGCAAGTCAAGTGAGCCGATAAGCATTTCTTCACTGGCTCCTAGCGGTAGGGTAACAAACTGCCCTTGCGACGATGGTAGTTCAGCGTTAGGTAAGAGGTCAGCTAAGCCACGCGCTAAAGTAGTCTTTGCAGATCCTCGCGGGCCATTTATTAGCACGCCACCTATAAGCGGGTTCACAGTCAGCAGCGTCAATGCGAGCTTAAGCATTGACTGGCCCGTTACCGCGACAAAGGGAAAGGTTGGTGAATCCGACATCGACTTTAGATCTTTAACTAAAGTCGCCTAATGTAGGGAATGTATTCTCCAATTGCAATAAAGCGTAGGCCTATTCCACCATGACCCTGAACTTCAGGCTAAATGACGGCGGTGTCGTCCCCGTCATTGGTTGGAATTCGCCAAAGGTAGGTGCCGCTAAATGGGTTACTGAAGAGTCTGTCCCGTAGCCATCAGCAATCGGTGTATAGCTGTAGCTACTGCCATTGTTATCAGAGTATTCTATCGTGCCCACAGTCAAGCCACTGGTTGGCGAGCCATCAACAAAGTAAGGGAGAACGCAGTCACCATTGTTGGCCACACACAGTTTGGTCTTGGCGGGAATCAAATCGGCGATTCGAATCGTATTGTTGTCGGCGCGATAAGGCCCGCTATTAAACGCCGTAATGGTGTATTCCAAAATGCTTCCCGGAATAGCCTTGGGGTTGCTCGCACCGTTGTAGGGATCATAGATCGTATCCACTGATTTTTTAAGTGAGATAATCGGCACATTATTGTTGTTCTGACCCTGACTGTGAATAAATGCCGTCATGTCAGTGTCAGAGGTGATGATGTAGCCTGGGCATGCGCTCGCATCGCCGCTAGTTGTAAACTCCCAACAGACGCTGGTATCTGTGTCTGACCCATTGCGTGTCAGGCTGATCGACTGCCCGGGTGGAGTGTTGTCTAGCCTGTCTATATCAGTAGTATCCCAGCTGACAGTGACGCCATCGTTACTGGTTGGAATAGGGTCAGTACTGCCTTTTCCATAGTTGATATAATCCACTGGAATAGCGTTAACCGTGCCTGAGCCATTGAGCACAGTTACGTCGGTGCTGGATGGTTTCAGCAGCACGATGTCATCACCCGTGTTGGCCAGCGGGGTTGTCGTGCTTTGCGTATACACATGGTGCACGTTGCCTACAGTGTTGGTTGTGCCGATATTGGAGTGAAGAATGACATAGTCTCCGGCTTTAACATCTAAGTCGGGCAAATAATAATTTTGTGAAACGCCGTCCTGACTACTAACGACATAATTAAGAATTGAGCCGTCGGTGAGCACATACAGCTCGATAAATTCACGAAGCACGGTGCCGGATTGCATGTACATGACTTCATTGATTATCAGGTCGGCGTACGTTTTCTTAATCGGTTCCATGACCCAGTAGGCGACTTGCTCAGTTGTATGTGTTCGTGTTTTGTCGCCAGCAACCGTCTCTTCCTCAATAGCTAGCTGCAATACGGATGAAACAGGCGAATTTCCATATAAAACACCCCAGCCCCCATTGACACCGTCTACCGCTGTCCAGGTAGCTGTTGCATAGCTATAGTTTCTTGGCAGTGTGTAATTGTAAGGTGCGTTGTTATTGGTTCCTGCAATCGTGTCAGCGCCCAGCTCTATTTTTACATAGGCATTCGCCATTGAGTACTCTGCTTCCTCAGCGATAAAGTACCCTAGTGTTTCAGGGTTAGGATTATTAGGTGTTACCTGCCCGGTATTTTTCCCGATGCAGATTGCCGTATCAGTCGGTGGAGTTGTTCTTGAAGCACAGTTACTCGACCAAAAAGTGGAAAAGTTAGCATTGTTGTAACTCATAACCTGTCCCGTCACAACGGGTTGCGTATAGCTCTGAAGTTTGTAGGGTGCAGCAGAAACGTTTTCCATTCTGGCCACTGTCCAGTCGCTGCCATAGTTGGTTTGATCAGACTCAACCGTATGAGCTTCGTATTTGATCGGATAAGTGTAAACCCCGGACTCTGAAATGGTGCAATAGACACTGCTGGCCGTTACCGCTGTGCTGTTGACTGGACGTTGAGCCTTAACTTGAAATCCTGATCCTACTTTTTGCACCCTGACGACCGCTTCGTTATCGGCTACAGAAGGTAAGTTGTAGGTACATACTATGACAGGGTCAGTATAGGAGTTAGTTAGGGGTACAGACTTCCACGCCCCTCCGACTGCCGTGACGGTAACCATTTCAAGGTAGGAGGTTATCGCGTAGGCGTGGCACTGTTGACTAAAGAGTGCAGCTGCCAATATGAATAAGAGTCGTGTCATCATGATTTTGCTTTTTATTGTTCAGGTTATTTCCAGCCAGCTGTATGGCCTCTGAATATGCAACCTTGTCCGATAGTCTGCTGTAAATCTTAGATAGCATTGACCCGCTTTTAATCGTTTGACAGTTTCAAGCTGTGTCAGTGATAATCTCACGACTATTTGATCGGTGCTGGCAGGCTTTGAGCTGCTGTCAGGTAAATGGGAAGTTGGTGCGTCAAAACATGAGATGGCAATTCCAACACTGCCCCCGCAACGGTGAATGAATCGTTAGATTCAACAGTCCGAAACCAGCCAATCATAGAGCCGACAGGTGTAGCGGAGGGCCACATCGTGCGGGATACTGTCTCTTCGTTTCCGCTTTTTTACCCCTCCCGAGCCTCATTATTGAAAGTAACCTTCAGCCGATGCTGAATTGGGAGATATCGACGTGCAGATACGTCTTTTATTGCTGGCCACACTACTCGTTTTACAGACGTCTCAGACTGCCTCCGCACATTTTCAAATGCTTCAGGTAGACCAATACATGCGCGCTAGAGGCGGGCCAATTACTCTGTCAATGCCGTTTACACACCCCTCGAACGGTGGCCCGATGATGGCTATGGATGAGCCACATTCACTGGTCATGCATCACAAAGGTAAGCAAACTGATCTAACCGATGTGGCGACTGAACTGGAATGGCAAGGAGCCAAAGGTAAAGCAAAGGCTTACCAATCTGAGGCGAAGCTCAGAGGCCTGGGCGATTATATATTCGCGCTTACCCCTGCTCCTTACCTTGAAGAAAGTGAGGACGCTTACATTCAGCAATTTACGAAAACGGTTATTAATGTCGGTGGTTTGCCTACAGGGTGGGATCGATCACTGCTTCTTGAAGCTGAGATAGTGCCAGACCAGCAACCTTATGGCGTTTATGCGGGCGGTCTGTTTAGCGGTGTGGTCATGGCAAAAGGCAAGCCTAAGGCGGGTGTAGAGGTCGAAGTTGAGTTTTTAAATCATCCGGTCAATGCTGAAAAAAATGGCTTTGATGATCTGCCATTTATTGAATACCCCAGTGAAAATCTAAACATCCAAACCATCCGCACTGATAATAATGGGCGGTTTTTTTTTGGCGTTCCGCATGCAGGGTATTGGGGTTTTGCTGCTTTGAGTGTTGGTGAAAGCACTCGATACATGGGGAAAGATTTATCTCAGGATGCCGTGTTATGGATTCAGGCACACCAGCTTAAGCGGTTGAGATAAACTTGTGCATATCGTAGATGGGGCATTGTCAGATTCTGTTGTTATCGGAGGAGCAGTTTTAGCGTTCGCCGGCGTTGCTTATGGTCTTAAGCGAATGGACCTTGATCGAATACCGCAGATGGGTATTTTGAGTGCCTCATTTTTTATCGCTTCGTTGATTCATGTGCCGGTTGGACCAAGCAGTCTCCACCTGATTTTAAATGGTCTGATTGGCCTGGCTTTAGGTTGGACCGCCTTTCCTGCGTTGTTTGTGGCGTTGTTATTGCAGGCTGTTTTTTTTGGATATGGCGGTCTAATTGTACTAGGCGTGAATACCTTTAATATTGCACTCCCAGCCGTGCTTGTTTGGATGTTGTTTCATAAGAAAATTATTAGCACGCCACCTAAGCAAGCTTCAATTTGGGGGGGGATTGCTGGAGCGGCTTCTATTGTCTTAACTGCCATCATGGTGAGTTTGTCCCTTGCGCTAACGGGTGAAGAGTTTCTAGTTGCTGCGAAGCTAGCGTTAGCCAGTCACATTCCAATAATGCTTGTCGAAGCGTTTGTTACCGGGGCTGCTGTATTCCTACTCGCGCGGGTCAAGCCCGATTTCTTTGCTCAGCCGGAAGGAAGCTAAGATGAAGTCGCTGCTGGTGCTGCTATGTTTATGGCTTCAGGCGACATCAGTGTCTGCCCATAATGTAGTGTCAGGAATCTACGCCGATGGCATGAGCATAGAAGGCGAGATAGGTTTTTCCAATGGTGATATGGCGCAGGTCGGTAGTCCGGTAAAAGTCTACGATGCTCAGGATAAGCTACTGGCTGAGCTTACTTTAGTCGAAGGTGGCCTGTTTTCATATGAAGCAAAGCAAGTGGCAAAACATGTTTTTAAAGCGAACTTGAGTGCAGGACATGTAGCGGAAATGGTGATTGAAGCCAGCGAGTTGACCCCATCCGCGTCGGCTAAAATAACATCTCCTGAGATACCCGTTTTGGCGGATTCATCGACTAAACCCAAAGCTATGGCTGAGGTTAGCGCGGGCTCCGCTAAGGGTAATAGTACGATAGGGACAAATGTCACCGTTGAGCAGCTAGAAAGTATCGTTCGAAGCGCCGTGGCTCAGCAAGTCAGGCCACTTCAAAAAGAGCTACGAGACTATAAAGAAAAGGTGATGTTACGAGACATTGCGGGTGGCTTAGGTTTTATTTTTGGATTATTTGGTGTCGCAGCTTGGATGGCATCAAGAAGAAAACAAGGGGGTAAGAATGCCACAGTTTCTTGAGCATAGCATGACCTCATGGCGAGGCCAGGAGGTTGAGCACCAACTCAGTATTGTCGATCAGTTTGACCCTAGAGCCAGAATCATCACTGCAATGATTTTTGCAATTGTTGTGGTGTTTTCCAAAACCCTATGGCTACCATTTGTAGGGTTGCTTCTGGCGTTCACCTTTGCATTGTCAGCATCATTGCATATTAAACGCACCCTGCGACGCGTCATCGCGATGGACATGTTTGTCCTGCTGATGATCATTATGCTGCCGTTCACTATGGATGGAACGCCGCTGTTTCACCTCTTTGGCTTTGCTGCCAGTCAGGAAGGTTTTATTCATGCAATTGGTATAGCGCTCAAGGCAAATGCTGTGGTGTTGGCGTTATTAGCGTTAGTCGGTACGCTTGAGGCGAGCGTGCTGGGCCATGCGTTAGCAAGATTGCAGGTACCGGAAAAACTAGTGCACCTACTGTTGTTCACGGTTCGTTACCTCGATGTGATTAGCCGCGAATATAAATCGATGCGCAAAGCCATGAAAGCCCGAGCCTTTGTTGCACGGAATAATCTACATACCTGGCGCTCATTTGGTTACTTGATCGGGATGCTATTAGTGCGTAGCCTGGAACGGTCTGAACGTATATTTGCCGCCATGAAGTGCCGTGGCTATTGTGGCAAGCTCTATCTGTTCGATACTATGTCCTGGCAGCGGCGCGATACTTGTTTGATATTGATTATCGTACTGTTTGCACTATTCGCTATCGCTTCCGGAGCCTATCTTAGATGACAGCCTTAATCAGGGCGGAACAAGTTTCATACAGTTATCCTCAGCGTGGCATGGTGTTAGACCACGCTGATCTGAGTTTATATGCTGGTGAGAAAGTTTCTCTTGAAGGCAGTAACGGCGCAGGGAAGACTACCCTATTGAATCTATTAGTTGGTTTAAAC
Organism: uncultured Leucothrix sp.; assembly: GCA_937923375.1. GTDB lineage: Bacteria > Pseudomonadota > Gammaproteobacteria > Thiotrichales > Thiotrichaceae > Leucothrix. The sequence continues at coordinate 4,614 of CALAJG010000316.1, read as the reverse complement.
AAGCCCAAAGGCGGGCGGATACTTGCTTTTGGCAGGGAGCGCCTTGTAGAAGCTGACTTCGTCGAAGTGCGCTCCAAAGCAGGTTTTCTGTTTCAGGACCCCGACGATCAATTATTCTGTCCGACGGTACTGGAAGACGTTGCTTTTGGTCCGATGAACCAAGGTAAGACTCCAGAACAAGCCAAAGCCATTTCTTTAGAAGCGTTGGACCGTTTAGGATTGACTGGCTTTGATGAGCGAGTCACGCATCAACTATCGGGTGGTGAGAAACGTTTGGTTACATTAGCCTCGGTGTTAGCAATGAAACCAGAAGTGCTGCTGCTCGATGAGCCATCCAATGCACTCGACAAAGAAGCGCGTATTCGTCTAATCGAAGTGTTGCAATCGCTGCCTCAGGCAATGATTATTATCTCGCACGAGCCCAGTTTTTTAGATGCTTTAGTTACTCGGCGCACACGCTTGGAGGGAGGCAAAGTCCTCGATGTCTGACAACCGACAAGCATTGCCCGGTTCAAAGTCTGCTGTAAACAGCTCCATTTCGCCTTTCAAAAACACCACCTTCCGCTACCTGTTTGCCGCACAGGTCACCTCGTTGATTGGCAGTGGTTTTACTCAGGTCGCGCTGGCATTGCTTGCATTTGAATTAATGGGGGTACAAGCGGCCGCAGTACTTGGCATTGTATGGTCGGTTCGGGTTTTGGCCTTTGTTATCTTTGCGCCCATATTTGGTGGTTTAGCGCACAAATTACCGCGTAAGCAATGGTTAATTGCCTTGGATGTCGGCCGGGCCATCTTGGTGTTTGGGCTTTTCTGGGTGCAGGAGCTCTGGCTGCTGTACCTGAATATTTTTCTAATTAATGTATTGTCGTCAGGGTTTACCCCGGTACTTCAGGCCGTGCTGCCAGACTTACTTCCTGAGGAAAAAACGTATACCCGAGCGCTGGCGTATTCACGGCTCGCCTACGAAGTTGAACGAGTATTGAGTCCAGCGCTGGCAGGTTTGGCACTATTGTTTTTAAGTTTTAACGCGCTGTTTGTAATGAATGCGTTTTGCTTTCTGGTTTCAGCCTATCTGATTTATCGGGCGAGGGTGCCTGCGATGGTTATCGGTGAACGCCTCGGTGGAATCTGGCATAACATTGCCTTCGGCATTAAGGCGTATTTACTTACGCCAAGACTTCGCGGGTTGCTGGCGCTCTATCTTGTAGTGTCTGCAACGGGAGCCATCGTTATCGTCAATACGGTTGCTTATGTCCAGGGGGAGCTGGGGTTGACGGAGCAGGCGACAGTTTGGGCAATGGCCGTTTCGGGGTTGGGTGCTATTCTCGCTGCCAGAACAACACCGTATCTTTTGGAAAATTATTTTAGCGATCGACGCTTGGTGTTACTCGCTGGCTTTATGATGCTGTTCTGCCTGCTACCGATGATACTCGCTAAGCCAGGCATTCAATTGCTGTCAGCGATGTGGGGTGGTATTGGCTTTGCCGCGTCGGTAGTCATGACTACGTCAGGTCGGCTGGTTACGCGGTCTTGCCGAAAGGCAGATCGTAGTGCATTTTTTTCGGCGAACTTTGCTTTATCTCATTTGATGTGGCTGATATGTTACCCGCTGGCTGGCTGGTTAGGGGTTATTGACACGGCATCCGCTGCCGCTGGATTAGGATTTCTTGGTTTTGGGGCGCTGGTTTTGGCATTTTACCTGTGGCCTGCAAATGACCGGGAGCGCTTAAAGCACCAACATGATGAAATGGACCACCAGCATCCCCATTATCATGATGAGCATCACCAGCATGATCATGAAGGATGGGAGGGTGAAGAGCCGCATATTCATCCCCATCATCATGATGCAATGGAACACCGTCACCGCTTTGTGATCGACGAGCATCACGCGCGCTGGCCAAGAAATACGGACTAAATTTAAAGGAAGCATCATGGATAACCCCTACGCAGCGCCTGAAGCAGAACTCAAAGAGCCAGAAACGGGCGAGCGACCCAGAAGCCCCAAGGTCATTGGCAGCATTTCTATGCTGATCAGTATTGTCAGTCTATTAATGATGATCGTTACTTTGATTGCGATATCTTCCGGGCTGTCAGCAGTTATGTCAGAGATGAGGGCGTCAGGCTTAGATGGGCCGCTGATGTACATATCAGTAGGCCTCGGGCTTATCTCAAGTGTTTGGTTGTTGTTTATAGGATTCAAACTGTTCCGCTACCGCGATATTGGGCGGCGTCACTTTAAAATCTATATGATTTTTCAGGCAGTATCCTCTGTTCTGACGACGGGGTATCAATATTTTAATTTGCCTAGCTATTCGAGCGCTCAGGATATTTTGTTGCCGGGCGCTATTTCTACCGTTGTCATATTGTTGATTATGGTCTGGTTGCTGAGTATCTTAAATAAGCCTGAGGTAAGGGCGAGTTTAAGCTAATCTCTGCTAAACTTAGTTCATAAGCAAGACGACCATACTATCTGATATTTGATTAAACATTAGGAGATCACCATGGCAGGGTCATTACAGGATCAGCTGCTAGGAGCAGGTTTGATAAAGGCGCAGGACGCTAAAGCGATTAAAACCAACAAGAAAAAAGCAGAAGCTAAGAACCGTAAAAATAAGGTTGAGTTAGATAATGAAGCGGCTGCTTTAGCGGAAAAGGCGCGTGAGGAGCAGCGTTTGAAAAGTCAGGCGCTTAATGAGCAGCAAAAACAAGAAAAGTTACAAAAAGAAATTGCAGCTCAGATTAAGCAAATTATAACGTCCAGCAGTATCTTTAAGGGTAAGGGGGACAATCTTGTTGCTTACAACTTTACGGACTTTAATAAAGTTAAATCGATTTATGTCACTGCTAAAAACCATGATTTAGTGGCGCGTGGGCGCGTTGCTATTGCGCGATTAAACAATGATTATTATCTGATACCGGCTGAGGCTGCGACGAAGATTTTGGAACGGGATGAGGGGTCGATCGTACTATTGAATGATCCGAAAGCGCAGGAAAATGAAGCAATTGAAGATGATCCATATGCGGATTATCAAATTCCAGATGACCTTATGTGGTAAAAAAACGACGTTTCATGAGTGTTTTTACACCACCGATCTATGCCGTAGCAAATAACCTGCTTAGTTAAGAAGTCATTCAGTAGCTCACTGTAGAATGATGGACAGCTTTTCGGGGCTACAGCGGCATATAATAAGAAGTAGAAATAATAACAATAAGAAGAACTGCCGTTGTTTTTTGCTGTAGAAACGGGAATCCTATGAGTTTTTTTCATTTCCTCCCTCAGGGATTCCCGCTTTTTTGATTCAAGGTAAATCGATCTATCCCATAGATTGTCAGGCATCCCGCCTCATACATTATCAAATCACCATTGCTGTAGCTGTTACCAATCAGAGATATCATGGTATCTCATTGATATGCAGATCTTAAGCAGAAACCTCACAGAATTGTTTATTTTTAAGATCTTTTGGTGAATCTGAACTTAGGCTTTCTGGAAGGTAAATCTTTCTTGAAATGAGGCGAAAACACGCTGCTTGGTTAACAATTCATTCAGACCCAAAACGTAGAATAGTTATCAGTCTCTAGGGGTAGAGACAACAACGACAAATAATAAAAACAATAAAATAATAATAAGAAAAGTCGTTGATTTGCTGGAAGAAAATGGGGTTCTACTGAGTTTCCTCTCCTCCTCACGGAGCCCCATTTTTTATTAAAAACTTCCCTTCAGATTCCACTCTTTCGGCACTCCGATGCATTCACTTTGTAATATCCTTTAAATTGCCTAGAAAAGGCAGATAGCGAGTTAAAGCCTGTGCGCAAGGCAATTTCTTGCATGGGAATACGTGTATCTAAAACGAGGCGGCGAGACGCTTGCAAACGTAATCTTAGGTAAAATTTGCCGGGTGATAGCTGTAAGTTTTGCTCAAATAAATAAGCCAACATACGAACGGATAAACCCAATTGCTGAGCGATCATTTGCAGGGATAACGTGTCTTCCAAATGATCCTCCATCAAGCGTATGGCAGCCGCAACTCGCGGTTCTTGCTGTTCCAGATTCCCCAAAGATAATAACGGTTGAGCATCACTTCCTGTGTGAACACCATCATAAATAAAGGCACTCGACACTTCTAAAGCTAAATGATAGCCATAGCGTAGCCGAATAAGGTGCAGCATAAAGTCAAAGCTCGGCGAGGCTCCTGAAGTAGTAAACACATCACCATCAATTACAAAGCGGTCAGGGCGCACGGTGACTTTGGGGAATTGTGTTGTAAACTCTTCAAGGTCCTCCCAATGAGTGGTGGCCTTTTTACCGTTCAACTTACCGGTTCTGGCTAATATCCAACTGCCTGCTTCAACGCCGCCTACTGCGTTAAAAGAACGTAAAACTGCCTTAATGCGCTTGAGTGAGGCTTCATTGACGTGTTTGTTTTGGTCGAATCCACTAATAATAATTAACAGATTCCCCGTACTGTTGTTATCTAACTGGCCTTGAGGATGGATGGGTAAGCCGCAGGTTAACGTTGCCGGTTCGCCATCAAGTGTGACTAGCTGCCAATTAAACAACTTTCTTCTGGCTAGTCGATTAGCCGCGCGCATTACGTCTAGTACTGATGCCAGTGA